>NZ_JBHJVK010000016.1:0-124676 GCF_042264695.1 Kitasatospora sp. NPDC056138
GTAGAGCCGACGACGGCGCTCGTCGAGATGAGGCAGGATCCGATCGAACTTGGCCCGTAAGGCGGTGGCGGGCGGACGCGCAGGCATGGTCCACCGTCTCACCAACTCCACCAGAGCAAGCAGTAATTGAAATACAAGCCCCAGCAGTGCCGGTGTACTGGCGCTGCACGCCGACGGTGCGGGTGCCTTTCTTCAGGTCGCCGGTCTCGTCGACCACCAGCACCGCTTGGTTGTCGGCCAAGTGCTCCAGCACGAAAGCGCACAGGTCGTCGCGTACGAGGTCGGCGTCCCATCTGGCCCGGCCGAGCAGGTGCTGCAGCCCGTCCGGGCTGGTGTCCCCGGTGTGCTCGGCGATCGTCCAGCAGTTCTTGCGCGGCAGGTCCGCCAACAGCCCGAGCACCAGCTGCCGCGCTCGAAGCCGCGGCTCGACCCGTGCGAAGCGGCCCTCAATCCGGCTCATCAGCCCTACGAACATCGCCCGCCAGCGGGCAGGTACTACGTTGTGACCTGCGGCCACTGCTTCATCGTCAGTCCACACACCTCACGATGATCACCGGTAGCCGCAGCCGTCATTGCACCAGCCCTCACCAGCTCGACCACGCTCCATGTTTGGACCGGGGGGCGCTCACGAATCTTGCTGGCCGCCGAGATCCCCTGAACGCGGCACCGGCAACATGTGATCATTCCAATATGACATCTGGTCGGATCATCTTCCTCAATGGCACCTCCAGCTCAGGGAAGTCGAGCATCGCCCGGGAGCTTCTGGACATCCTGGACGATGGCGTCTTCTTCCACATGGCGGTCGACGGCTTCAACGCGATGCGCAGCAAGCGGGAGCTCGGGGCCGAGGAGTTCGATGCCGCGCTGCGGCGGACCAGGATGGGCTTCCACCGCTCCATCGCGGCCATGGCCCAGGTGGGCAATGACATCGTGGTCGACCATGTGCTGAGCGAACCGTGGCGGCTGCTCGACTGCCTGACCGTGCTGCGGCCGGAGGACGTACTGTTCGTCGGCGTCCACTGCCCGCCGGACGAACTGGCCCGCCGCGAGCTCACTCGGGGAGACCGCCCGCCGGGCCTCGCGGCGCACCAGTACGACCTCGTTCACACCCACGGCGACTACGACTTGGAGTGCGACACCAGCGCGGCAAGTCCACGCGAATGCGCGCAGCGGATCAAGGAGTTCTTCCCGCACCGCCCCAGCCCCACCGCCTTCACCCGCCTCCGCCGACACTACCTGGCAGGCTGCCAGGAACCGCTGACAGCGTAAGGCGCAACGTCGCTTCTTAAGCGGCTTGTGAGAGGTCGTCAGGCTGTGCTCTCCATTCGAGGAGCATGAGGTTGATGGTGTAGGTGGCTCGGCTGGTGGGTGGTTCGCCGGGGCGGAGGGTGCGGTAGCCGGAGCCGGAGCGTTTGGTGGCACGGGGTGCGGTGCGTCCGGGTCGGGGGCGGACGGCCTGGTGAGCGAGGTCGGCCATGACCTCACGGGTCTTGGCGGCCAGGCGGCGAGGGGGGAAAGTCCGCGCCGACGGTGCGCCGGGCGGCGTTCAGGGCGTTCTTGAAGCTGATGTGGCCAGGCGGGAGGTGGTGTTCGTGGGCGGTGTCGGTGGTCAGCTGCCGGGTCGCCTGGTAGACGCAGAGCATGGCCCACAGTTCCTGCTCGACCATGGCGGGGCTGTTGGAGCGCAGGGTGGCGGTACGCCCGCCGCGCTGCTCGATCTTGATGTGCCGGTAGATTGTTTCGCTGGTCCAGCGGCGGGCGTACAGCTCCGCCAGCTCGGCCGCGGGCGCGGTCTCCGGGTCGAGGAGCGTGGTGATCAGGCAGAACAACTCCGAGGTCCCACAGCCGTGTTCGCCGGTCCGGGTGATCGTGTACTCGATGACGCGGACATCGACCGTGCGCTTGGTGCGCTGCTCGCACAGGCGTGACAGGTAGGTGCCGTCGGGCAGTACTTCCACCACCGGCAGGCGGAAGGAGTCCGACACCCGCCACAGCAGGTCGGCCCCGGTGGCAGCGGCCTTCTCCCACAGCGTGAAGGACGGAAAGCCGCGGTCGGCCAGCAGCAGCATGCCGGCCTTCAAGTGGTGCAGCAGCCGGTGCGCGAGGGTGCGCTCGCCGGTGGCGAACGGCCCGAAGACGGCCCCGACCACGGCGTGGGTGCCGCACTCGCCGAGCGCCACCATCCGCGCCTGCGGGTAACCCGCCTGCCGCTCGCCGTTCGAACCGCCGCCGAAATAGGCGGCGTTGGCGTCGGAGGCGGGCACGTCGAACAGCGTGCCGTCCAGCGACACCAGCCGCCGGCCCCGCCAGAACACCCCCGGCGTCGCAGGCGTGCCCTGCACCCCGGCCACCTGGCCGAACAGCCAGCGCAGCAGCGCCGCCCCCAGCCGGGCACGCGCCTTGGTGACCGAACCGGTCCGGGCCGGACGCGTCCACTTCTCACCCGCCCGACGCGGGATGTTCTCCAGCAGCTCGCGCAGCACCCCGCCGTACCCCTGCCCGGTGAACAGCCACATCGCCAGCGTGAAGTACACCATCAGCGTGCTCGGCAGCGCCTTCGTGCGCTCCTCCCACGCCCCGGCCTCCTCGACCGCCTGGTGCACCAGCTCCGGCGTGAACGTCCGGGTCAGCAGCCCCATCCGGACCCGCTCCGGGAAGCTGTCCCCGGCTATGTGATCACGTGCCACAAGGACGAGACCCTACGCCATCAAGATCAGCCAACAGAAGCGACGTTGGGCGTCGGGTCGGCTCGCACGACATACTCAAAAACCCGTGAAAAACGGCCGCCAGCACGGAATGCTGGCGGCCGTTTCTGTCTAGCTCGGGTTCTGCGGATCCCAGTTGCACTGGTGCAGCGCGAAGAAGACGGGAGACAGTGCGTTGCTGGTCCCTACGTCGGCGCGCCAGGACTCCACATCCCAGCTGTCGCCCGTGCTCCACCCCGAGGAATTGAGCGGATCCGGGAAGACGAAATTCGCATGGCAGATGAACTGCTCATACTCCGAGTTGTACTTCGACTGGACGGACAGCTGCTGCGGGGGCGGCGCCATCGTCCACAGCTGGTCCCAGGCGCCGCCGAGATCACCGACCGCGTTGCGGAATCCTGCGTCCGTCGGATAGGCGCGGATGACCACCTCGTTCGGGAAAGCGGCGGGGATCTCGACGCGCACCTGTTTGAACCAGTCCGTGGCGGCTTCGCTCAGATAGCCCGTGCATTCTCCCGAACATCCCTCCTCCCGGTGTCCGGAACTCCAGAACAGCGTGCTCTGCCGGTTGGAGAAATTCTGGTACGTCTGGTTCGTCGCAGTGTCGGTTTTCTCGTCCGAGGTGGGATATCCGAACGACCCGCCCTCCCAGCCGTAATCCCCCCACAGCTTCCCGATCTTCCCCCATACGGGGTGCGCTCCGTAGGCGGACGCCCAGTAGACGGAGCCGCCTTCGAACTCCTGACGGCGGCCGAATCCGTCGGGGTTCGCCAGCTCGTCCGACGTGGGGTACCCAAGCGGACCGGACTCCCAGTTCTTGTCCGCCCACTTCGCGCCGATGGCGCCCCCAACGGGATGGGCGCCCGTAGCGGGCTTCCAGTAGACGGTTCCCCCGGTGAATTCCTGCCTGCGGCCGACGCCGTCCGGGTTGACCAGCTCGGTCGTCTTCGGGCAGCCGAGAAATCCCCGGTCGTAGTTGTAGTCCTTGTACTTGGCGAGGATCGCTCCGCCGACGGGGATCCCGCAGAAGACGGGGTCGTCCGCCTGGGCGGACGGGGATGACCCCAGCAGGGCGGTCACAGCCAGGGATGTGGACGCGAGCATCGTCATGATGCGGCGAGCAGGCACGGAAATCCTTCCGGAAAGCAGTCGATTGTGCTGTTTTCTACGGGGGAAGAGGCCTCCCCTCGAAGGTTCCTTCCCGGAAACAGACGGCGGAAACAGCAAGAACAAGACGGCGCGAGATTTCAGTTCTCGCTACAATGAGGTTTTCTCAGCGAAATGATCTTCTCGAAGCTGTATGAAACGGTCCGAAGCGGGATGTTTCCGGCAGTGGTCGAGTAGGGCGCCCCGGCTGCGGGTAGACGTAAAGCCCCTGGTAGGACGGTTCTCACCACAAGATCGTCCACGTAACCAGAGGCTTCACGTTGGTCACTTATGTTGCCATGCTCGACGTCCCGCGCCACGTCGTGGAATTCGTCGCGAAACTGCTCGCCGCCCACCGCAGGGCGTTGGGGACGCCGAGGGGCTCGCGTGCGCTGGGGCCGTTCCGCCAGTCGGTCATGGTGCTGCGCTGGTTCCGCGAGCGCGGCTGCGTACACTGCCTGGCCCGCGACGCCGGAGTGTCCCAGGCCACCGGCTACCGCTATCTCCATGAGGCCATTGACGTTCTCGCAGCTCAAGCCCCGGATCTGCACCAGGTTCTGAGAGAGTGCCAGGCGAAGGGCCTCAGCCACGTGATCTTGGACGGGACACTCATCGAGACGGACCGCGTCGCCGGCACCCATGTGAACAACAAGGGCAAGGAGGTGGATACGTGGTACTCCGGCAAACATCGGGCATTCGGGGCGAACGTGCAATTCCTGTCCGCACCGGACGGCACCCCGACCCCGCTATGGGTGAGCGACGCCGAGCCGGGATCCACGAACGACATCGTCGCCGCGCGCGAGCACTGCCTGCCCGCCCTCTACAAGTCGGCCGCCGACGGGCTGCCCACCCTCGCGGACTCCGGATACCAGGGAGCGGGGATCGGCATCCACCACCCCTTCAAGAAGCCGCAAGGCAGCTCCCACCTGCGCCTTCACGTCGACACGCAGACCTACAACGCCCTGCTGCGAGGAGTGCGGGCCCTCGGGGAGCGCGCCGCCGCAGAGCTCAAGGAACGCTGGCGCGCACTCAAGCGAGTCACGCTGAGTCCCTGCCGGTTCGGCGACATCGCCCGAGCCGCCCTCGTCCTCAACGGAATCTGGAAGTGATCACCGCTGAGAAAACCTCAATGGAAGAAGAAAAACGAGCGGAAGGGAAGAAGAAAATGGGCTGGAAAGAAGCGTACGAGGCGATGTCCGTCGACCTGCCCGAAGCGGAATGCCGGGGCATGAGCGTGCGCAGGTTCGAAGTGACCCCTCCCACGGGCATGCTGACGCCCGCCCGCTGGAGGGCAACGTCGCTTCCGTAGTGTGATCTTGGTCGGGTAGGGTCCTGATCTTGTGGCGAGTGGGCACATAGCTGGTGAGACGTACCCCGAGCGGACGCGGATGGGGCTGCTGTCGCGGACCTTCACGCCGGAGCTGGTGCATCTGGCGATCGAGGAGACCGGGGTACGGGAGGAGCGCACGAAGGCGCTGCCCTCGCATCTGGTGGTGTACTTCACGCTGACGATGTGGCTGTTCACGCACCTGGGGTACGGGGCGGTGCTGCGGGAGCTGGTGGAGAACTTCCCGCTGCGCAAGGGGGAGTTGTGGCGTCCGGCTCGTACCGGGTCGATTACGAAGGCGCGCGCCCGGATCGGTCAGGCGCCGTTGCGGTGGCTGTTCGACCGGGTCGCGGGGGTGCGGGGCACGCGGGCGACGCCGGGGGTGTTCTGGCGTGAGCTGCGGGTGATGTCGATGGACGGGACCTGCTTCGACGTGCCCGACTCCAGCGCGAACGCGGCGGCCTACAGCCGTCCCTCCAACGGTTCGCGGCCCGCTCCGTATCCGCAGGTCCGCATGGTCGCGCTGGGCGAGTGCGGGACCCGGTCGCTGGCCGGTGCGGTCTTCGCCTCCTTCGCCGTGGGCGAGCGGACCCTGGCCCGCCGCCTGCTGCCGTACTTCGCCCCCGGCATGCTGGTGACGGCCGACCGCGGCTTCCCGTCCTTCACGCTGTGGCGTGACGCGCATGCCACGGGGGCCGAACTGCTGTGGCGCGTCTCGGACTCCTTCGCCCTGCCCGTCGACGAGCGCCTGAGTGACGGCACCTACCTCAGCCACCTCAACGGCCGGCGGCGCGGCGAGCGCCTCACGGTCCGCGTCATCGAGTACACCGTCACCACCACCCACACCCGCGCGGACGGCGAAGAGGAACAGACCTCGGAGCTGTTCTGCCTGATCACCACCCTGCTCGGGCCCGAGACGGCCCCGGCCCTGGAACTGGCGGAGTTGTATGCGTGCCGCTGGACCAGCGAAACGATCTACAGGCACATCAAGATCGAACAGCGCGGCGGGCGCACCGCCACCCTGCGCTCCAACAGCCCTGCCATGGTCGAGCAGGAACTGTGGGCCATGCTCTGCGTCTACCAGGCTCTGCGTGAACTCGTCTGCGACACCGCGCGTGAACACGGCCTTCCGCCCGACCACATCAGCTTCAAACAGGTCCTCAACGCCGCCCGGCGATCCGTCGGCACGGCCTTTTCCCCCCGGACAGCTCCGGCGCAAAATCCGTGACGTCCAGGCCGACCTGGCCCGCGAGGCCATCCGCCCCCGCAGCGGCCGATCAGCACCCCGCGCCACCAAGCGGAGCACTCCCGGCTACCGCACCCTTCGCCCCGACGAGCCACCCACCAGCCGCGTCACCCACGACATCCACATCCACCGCCTCGACCCCGAGGAGGAGATCAACACCGAGCTACAAAAAGCCGCTTAGGAAGCGACGTTGGCGTAAGGCGTGCCTACTCGGCCGTGCTGATCTCCTCGTCCGGTACCTGAGCCCCCGAGCCTGATCCATACGGACAAGAGCGTGCGCATGGAGATCCACATCTACGGCTGGAGTAAAGAGCAGCATCGCTTCCGTCCTTCGGCACCATGCCCGCGATGCCCGCCGGCCGCTCACCCTGCTCGGAAGAGGGGTCTGAGTTGATGGATACGAGGGCGTCGCGTACGGGCGCGTTGGCGTTGTCCTTTGCGGTGCCCGGGCCAGGGGCCCCGGCGGTGGTGCGCGCCCTCCAGGGGCTGCCTCGGATCGTCGAGAGGGCATGGCGCGCCTATCCTTGGAGGAGGCGGCTGTAGAGGATTCAGTAATATACCTCCGGCGCCGATTAGCTCGGACCACCGCCCGGCCTCCGCCGAGGGCTCTCCCGGAACTGGCGTGTTCCCTGGACCTGCGTTTGCCAACGAAGTCTCAACGGAAGAGAAGCTCCGATGGACACCGTTATTGTCACCATGCAAACCGCACAGAAGGTCACAGCCGGCCAGGCGGTCCGCATCACCAGATTCCCGGCCACCCCCGGATCACCGGCCACCCCCGTCACCCCTGCCGTCGCTCCTGCTGTCCCGCAGAGCAACAACCCCGACGACGAGACGTTGCATACCCTTCCGTTCTTTGGGGTTGCTCTGCAGACGGCGGCCGCTAAGACGAAGGTCGACGTTCAAATAGGCGGTGTTGTTTTCCGAATAGACGGCACTGTTTTCGACCTGGGCCCCGGAAAGCCTGGCGCGGTTGGCGTCAACAGTTCAGGAAAACTTGTGC
Organism: Kitasatospora sp. NPDC056138; assembly: GCF_042264695.1. Taxonomy (NCBI): domain Bacteria; kingdom Bacillati; phylum Actinomycetota; class Actinomycetes; order Kitasatosporales; family Streptomycetaceae; genus Kitasatospora; species Kitasatospora sp. NPDC056138. The sequence continues at coordinate 7,428 of NZ_JBHJVK010000016.1, forward strand.
GCGCTAACGCTCCGAAAGAAAACGCCTGCATCAGCGCTCCGAACTGGATCGGTGACTGTGACGATTCGGGCACGGTGACGATCCGGCCCCGCCGCGACACGCGGCTGAACGTGCTCGACTTCGGAGCGGCAGGGGATGGAAAGGCAGACGACACGGACGCGCTTCAGTGCGCCCTGGACTGCGCAATGCGACTCGGAACGATGACGAATGACCCGTTGTCCGACGGCAAAGTCGTCTACCTGCCTCCGGGCGACTACCTGATTACGAAGCCTCTTGTCGTCTCGAACGGTTGCATTCTGGAGGGAGCCGGCTTTGGCTCCAGAGGAACTTCTCGCATAATCGCAGATGTTGCAAGCAGCGCCGCAGATTTCAACCTCTCCACCAGGACTAATCCCCGACAACCCCCTCCACACGTCCCTCCAATCCCTCCAGGTATCGGAGGCAGCATCGGTCAAATCGGAGTAACAGGCGCCGGAGAGACCGTTTATTGCGCAATTGCCCTGACGGGCTCTTGGACCGGACCGCCCGATCGCGGTCGTGCGGACTATGCTGTGCTTCGCCAGTTCACCCTCGAGTCGTCCCCTCCACAAGGGACGGGTGCCACCGCTCCACAGATGGATGGCATACGAGTTCTGGCGCACGGCCCGTGGATCGAGAAGGTACGGGTTGCCAGCTTCAGGCGCAACGGAATAACGATATACGCAGGCGATGCGCCTGGCTCCACGCCGCAAGTAAATGCCAACCTCACGCAGATACGCGATTGCCTCATCTATGACAATGGCCAGCATGGGCTCGACATCGGCAGTGGGGGTAACGATGAGGCCAATGTCATGCTGGCCATGAATGTTTCTGCTACAACTAATGGGCGTGACGGAATTCATGACGATTCGCGCTTTGGCTGCACCTTCGTTTCGTGTCACACCGAAGGAAACAAACACCGAAACATCAGCTGTGAACGCCCGAACAGTTCCACGTACTCCGTGTACCTCGGTTGCTACGCAGAGGAGGATGCACCAGCGGTATTCAAGGGGCCCATCGCTGTAGTCGGAGGGGACATGGATATCACCCCAGACTCAACGTACTGGGGCTATGGCACCGTCAGGGGAGGACACGGACCCTCTGCCCTGAAAGTGACAAATAACTTTTCCAAAGTGCAATTGTATCGGAACGTATCCGGTGGGATCGACATCGACAAGGGCGAGCAGAGGACGGGCGGGATTCTACCCAACGGGCAACCCTCCAAAGCGCAAGGATACCGATATGAAGCGCAAAATGCCGGGCGTACTCTTGGTACAGATCCTGGCCACCCTAGTCGTGAGCCTGATTGGGACACAACGAAAGGGAGCCTGACAAGAGATCGCGATGTGGAATGGAAGTGCTTGGGTGAACTGGAGCCCGCGATCGTAACGTCCAACACCCTCGGAAGTAATGCGGATTCCACGATCATTCAGGATATTCAGTCTGTGACGGTGGACGGCAAGCTGCAACCCGTCGACGGGGATTCCCTCTTCCGCACCCAAGTCCAGGTATCTCGGGATTCTGATGACCCTCGTATCGGCAGGATTGAAACGTCCCTTCTGAGTGATGGGCAGACTTTCCCTACGTACTATCAAACCGCGTACGGAAACGGTCCGCGTCCCGGCGCGCTGATGCTTCCGGAAGCCTGGATTGGAAGATTTGATAATAACGGTGAGCGGCGAATCTGTGTTGTTTATAGCGGAACTCCCTTCAATACCCTTGCGGGTAGCTCAAACTTCTACCGCCCGGGTGATCTGATCCTCAATGGCCTTAGAGATGCAGTGCGCGATGGCCCGATCGGGTGGGCGGTGCAGGCTGCGTGCGGAAGGGGGAAAGCGGCTTCTACCTGGGCTCCCAGCACGCACTACTACATAGGGCAAACCGTCAAGCCGACTCCCCCCAATGGCTTCCTTTATCGGCTGACCGCCTACAAGACCCGTGGCCCGTTGAACCCGCACGACAACATCTCTGGTCAAAGTCAGCCGCCGTCCTGGAACCGGGACCTGGCCCAGCATGTTGGAGTGGTGACTGAGGATAATTGCCTAGAGTGGGAGACGCTCTATGACTTGGATGAAAACAAATGGTGCATTGAACCGATTCCACAGGGCGTGACAGGTCAGGAGGACTCGAACGCGACTGACATTGGCCAGCTGAAAAGAGATTTCAACGCACTTCTTGACAAGCTGAGAGCGGCACACCTGTTGGGAGAGTAAGCGGAGGCGGACGGAGCTGATATCGGGGATGCCGCATCTCATCGACTCCGCCATTGACTGAGCTGAGCGTGGTGAAAGTTGATGGCACAGCGGGCCGGTAGCACTTCGAAGGCGGAGCGTGTTCCAGTATGACTCATGTGTCGCCAACTATGCGAGCACACACGCGTCGTGACGGTGGGACACTACGGGGAGCGCATTTCCACGGCTGAGCAGGCCGGCAGGGTCAGTGCCGCCTCTCGCGGCTTCGCTACGCGTATGGCGGGCGGTTGCGGGCAGGCCGCACCAATACACGAGAAGGCTCTCCGCATCAGGCGGCGGACGGGGTGGCGGTCGAGCGTTTAGTCGGCCGAGGCGTTTGGGGGGAAGCTGGCTGCAACGCACGAGGCTCCCGCGCCGTTCGAGGAGCCCATGAGGTGTACCGGCGCCTGATGGGCTCCGTCGACCCCGATCTGGTCATCACGGCCGAGCCCGCCCTGCGCGATGTCGACGGCGCCCGAGACGTCGGACAGGTCCGCATGCGCATGGATCGGCCACACACTGCGCGCCGAAGCCGACATCGTTGTTGCCCGCAGCGCACCGTGGTCCAGGCCTACGAACTCGCGGTCGCCGCCGAACATGCCTCATCCACGCCGTCCCCCGGCTGACTGCCGCCACCGTCCACACCGTTTAGACCGAGGGCCACGGCAAACCAGACGCCGCGCTCGCCCACCACACCGAGGTATGAACCCCGGCAACCCTCCAGGTTCAGGAATCGGGCACTCACGGATCCCTGGGGCTCAGCACCGGCTGCTCGACGGCCGCAGCGGTACGAGGGCGGGGAACCGTCGAGCCCGCAGTAAGGTTCAGGCGGGTGTCCATGTCGAGGTTTACCTCCCCGTACGGGCGGATGTGGGACCAGAACAGCGGGGTCAGGCCACGTCGGTCGGCGGGTGTGAGAAGTTCGGCCCACTCCGGTTCGTCGAGGATGTCCTGGAGCATGAGGGTGTTCACGTAGACCAGAGCGGACTGGAGAATCCGCAGGCAGAGGACGAACATTTCCTGCTCGTCGCGCCGGTTCGAGGCGATCTCTCCGCCCTTGCCGTAGGCGATCACGGAGTTGGCGCCGTTGGAAGACTCCATGACGTTCAGACCTTCCTCGATCTCCCGCTGGAGGTCTCGCAACCTGAGGTAGCGGGCCACGAAGATGGTCTTCTGCGCACGGCCGACCTCCAGCATCGCCGCGTACGTGGGGCGGGAGGCGACCGCGGTCGAGCCCTGTCCCCACAGCTCGGTGCTGCGGGCGGTGAAGGTGGCGTTCGCGATCTGGACGGCGATGGCGCGGGCGGCCTCGGCGGACAGATACCGGCGCCGCACGTACCGCAGCTCGTCCTCGGTGTGGCCGTGGCCGCCGGACGCCACGGCCTTGATCCCGGTGTTCGTGCCGTACGCGTAGATGACCAGCAGCAGGCGCTCCGCCAGCACCGCCGCCGAGAGGCTGCCGCCGCCGGAGACTGAGGTGACCGCGTCCAGGCAGCCGGTCCGCAGCACCGCTTCCTTGAGCATGTCGACGAGCGGCACTACGCCCCACCGGCGCTGTACCTCGCCCTTGATCCGCCGCAGGTTGCGCGGCTCGGGCTGGGCCTCGGCCGCCGTCAGCCGGATCGCCCCGGACTTCCGCTCAGCGATGTCCAGCCAGGACAGCTTCGGCATCCCGTCGTTGAGCAGGGTCAGCTCGGCCGTCATCTGCTCGCGCAGTTCATCGACGAACACCGCCGGATCCAGCGGCTTGCGCAGCTCCCGGTAGTTCTCCACCCGCCGGGCCTCGAAGTCCTGCGGCAGGTCCTCATCCGGATTGCGCCACTTGTCGGCGCCGACCACCCAGATCTCCTTGCACTTGAGCTGATCGCGCAGCGCCTGGAAGGCCACGACCTCGTAGACCATGCGCACCACCCGGCGCCGGCCCCGCTTGTCGGTACGGTGCACGACCTCCGCCCAGTCCCCGCCCATCGCCTTGTGGACCGGCACCGTCTCGCCCAGCGGGTAGTACGTCGTGTTCCCGGCGCTCGCGTACCTGGCCACCAGCGCCAATGCCTCGATCACGGGCTGGTGAGCATGGTTGGAGGAACAGAACTCCAGCACGTCCAGCAGTTTGATCAGCCCGCGCCGGTAGTGGTTGGTGTACGACGCCTTCAGCGTCGTCTGCACGGTCCGCCGGTAGACAGGCCCCCGGGTCTTGAACTCGTGCACCAACTCCCGCAGCGTCGCCTCACCCCCGGACACCGCCGGGAACACGACCTGGCGGACCGTCCCCTCCGGGGTGCCCAGCGATGCCTCGGCGAGCTTGAAGAGGATGTTCTCCTTGCCCGACACCTTCTTGAACGCGTTGATGAGCTGCTCGGTGACCTTCTTCTCCGCCCGCGCCCCGATCCGGTGCACCGTGGAGATCAGCAGCTCCACCAGCGTGTCGGTGATCTCCTGCTCTCGCTCGTGCAGCAGCGCGGCCAGCAAGGTCACCCGCAGCGGTACCGGGTGCGTCCGCAGGTGGGAAGGCGACTCCATCGCGGCCCGCGCCCGCCAGCCGGCCACCACCTTCGGCGCGACGTCGATGAACAGATCCGGAGGCAGCCCGATCGCCCGCACCACCAGCAGTTTGTCGATCTCGGTGAGCATCGTCCCCAAGCTCACGTTGCCCGGAGCCTCCTTGACCTTCGCCAGTACCGGTGGCGCGTCCTCGCCCTCCGTGCCGCCACCTGCGGGTCCAGCATCGTCCTGGTCGGCGCAGGCCACCAGAGCCACGATCCGCTCGATGCTCTCCACGGTCAGCCGGGAGGAGATCAGGGCCGTCAAAGACTCCTCGGCCGCCCGCAGGGCAGCCGCCACGATCCGATCACACCGGCCCGGCGTCGGCGGCTCGATGCTCTCCGTACGGCAGCGGGCCAACAGTTCCACCCGGACCTGCTCGGGCCTGCGTTCCCTGCGCGCGACGTGCTCGGCCAGATACGCCGTCAGCTTCTCCGCGTCCGCGACGCTGCACTCACGGAAGCCGAGGTGCTCCCGGACCTGCGCGCGATGGTACTCGACCGTACGGCCCGTCCAGTCGTAGGACTCCAGCTCCGAGGCAGGAACCTGCACCTGACAGGCGACGAACTCAACAGCCTCACCGGGCAGCTCTGCCCGGTTCCGGGGAAACCGGCCGTACTGCGTATAGAACTTCAGCAGCACGGCGAAGCCCAGTCGCGTCGCACCGCGCTTGCCGGACACGAGCACCTGCTCGTCCTTCAACAGCGTCCAGTGCTCGACGAGTTCATCCAGGTCCAACGGAGTACGGGCCACGATCGCCGATCGTCGTCGCAGAGCTTCACCCACCGCAGCCGTACGGCCCCGGACTCACCCACTCGGGTGACGCCCCGCAAGATCACTGCCGTTTGCGGCTGGTGACAGCGTTCTTACCGGCACCCCAAAACCCCCGCGAGTTCGCGGAAACTGAAGGTTCTTCAACGCGAACCCGGGGGTGCACTGCCCTGATTCTGGGGTGTGGACCCGTGGGTTCGCGGTCAAGACACGGGGCCGGTCTCGGCGGCCTGGGACAGCAGGGCCTGGGCGGAGTCCGCGTAGCGGATGGCGGTCTTCTCGGTCTGGCCGCGCAGTGCGGCGGAGACGGAGACGTCGCTGATGGGACCGGTCTCCAGTGGTGACGGTGGGCATTGGCTCGGCCGCACCACGGTTCGCGTCAGACGGCGATGGACGTGTCCTCGACCCACCACTCCGTGCCGCCTCCCCAGCCAGCCGCCGCAGTGCGCTGGCGCGCCGCCTCCACTTCTGCCTCCGCTTGGGTCAGGAAGACACCGCGAGGCATGCCCCGCTCGGCGAATCGTCCGTCCCGGTACATGACCACGAAGACGTGGCGGTAGCGCTGGCGGCGCTCCCGCGGCTCGGGGTCCTCCAGAACCTCCCGCACGTCGGCGATGGTGGCGGTCGCCCCGACGCCGCCGTCGAACTCGACCAGGGGTCGGCGACGCCATGGCGGTCCGTCCGGTTCGTAGGGTCCTGCCAGCGGGCTGGTGTCGAATATCGTGCCGTCGGTTTGGCACCACAGGAATGTCTCGGCGACCAGGTAGTCCGTCTTTCCGGCCGATTCCAAGACGACAGGCTCCAGCAGGTACTCTCTGCCGCCTTCGGAGTCGAAGTCCTTGCTGGGCGGCATTTCTTGCCGGATGAGCTCGGCCTCGGCCACCGTCGGAGTTCGGACGACCAAGCCGTCATAGCTGTTGTGCACCCGGAGGAAATACGTCTCGTCGAACAACAGGTCGGTCAGCTGCGGCGGTTCCCCCTCGGGTTCCCGGCCCACCGCGCGGAACAACGTCTGCCGTCTACCGAACCCCATGTGGGCCAGCAGCTTGAAGCACCGGTCGGACCGGAACAGCTCGGTGCCCGGAGGGCATTCGGACAGCGAGAACCAGCTTTCGTCAAACAACACGGTGGCAGCTTCACGGGACGGTGATCGCCCAGTCAAGCGGCGTGGCCGAGCTTGCCCGGCCTGCTCGCCGACCACCTCGCCCGCGGCCAGGGCCACTCGCTCCGGATCACCGCACCGCTCGAACTCCACCGCGCCGCGTTGCAGCAGAGCGCCGCCCTCGCCTTCGACCAGACCGCAGATCGGTCGGACGAGCTGAGAACGCTTCAGGAATCCCGAAGTTACGTCACAGCCCAGCGGAGCACTCGAAGGAGGAAGAAGCCCCTGGCCACGGCCTCGGTCACTCAGCTGGGCTCAGAAGAACTCACGGGATGTCGCACACTGACCGGCCGTCGGGTCCGGATCGGGCTGTCCGACGGCCCACCGGCAAAAGAAGTCCAAGAACAGGCCAAGAAATCGGAGCAGGGACAACCCGATCCCGACCGGTCCGCGTCGATGGGGGAGGGTGGCGGCGGGGCGTTCGTGGAGCGGTACCGGCGCGGCCCTTCGTATACCGAGTCGGCACGGTCACCGCTCCGACGAACCACCTGGAGGAGAGGCCTCACCATGGCAGAGCAGCGCGCAGAACGGCCGGGCGATCGAAGCGAACTGACCCGGCGGCGACTGATCAGGCTGACGATCGGAGGTGCCGCGGTGCTCGGGGCGTCCGGCGCGCTGACGGCCTGCAGCAGTTCGTCCGGCCCCGCCGCGTCGGCCCCGCCGCCGGCCGACAGCCCCTCCGACGCCTTCTCCCCCGCCGCGACGGGCGAGCCCCCGAACGTCTCCGGTCTGCCCGACCCCTCGTCCTCCCCGGTACCGGCCCGCACCAAGCCCGTCTTCAAGGTGCACGACCTGTTGCCGGCGGCGCCGTCCAACGCGGTCGCGCTGACCATCGACGACGGGCCGAACCGGCTCTACACCCCGGAGGTGCTCCAGCTGCTGCGCAAGTACGACATCCGGGCGACGTTCTCGGTGGTCGGCAGCGAGGCCCATGCCGACAAGGACCTGATCCGGCGGATCGCCGCGGACGGACACACCGTCGCCAACCACACGATGACCCACCCGCAGCCCTTCTCCCGGCGCAGCCAGGCGCAGATCGAGCAGCAGATAGCCGACACCCAGTCCGTCCTCGTCGACGCCGGGGCCCCCGCACCGAAGCTCTTCCGCTCGCCCGGCGGCGACTGGTCCCCGGCGGTGTTCGCCGCTGTCGCCAAGTACGGCATGACCCCCATCGACTGGGACGTCGACCCGAGGGACTGGGCCCGCCCCGGCACCAAGACGATCACCGAGAAGCTGCTGTCCGCCAAGCCGGGTGACATACTGCTCTGCCACGACGGCGGCGGCAACCGTTCGCAGACCGTCGAATCGCTGCGGACCGTACTTCCCGCGCTCAAGGCCAAGGGCTACACCTTCGTCACGCTGTGACCACTCCCCGACCGGTCCCGGTCCCCCGGTCGGCACCGCTCCGATTGCGGACCGGGGCCGGATCGGCTCGCCTGGAGCTGGGGCCGAGGCGTCCCGAGGAACCGGCGGAAGCGGACGAGGAGCGGCCATGCTCAAGGGTTTCAAGAACTTCCTGATGCGCGGTGACGTCGTCGTGGTGGCGGTGGGGCTGATCATCGCGCTGGCGTTCAGCACCCTGATCAAGGCCTTCACGGACAGCATCATCAACCCGATCATCACCCGCGCCCAGGGCGGCCACTCGACGGCGCTCGGCTGGCAGCTGGGCGCCCCCGGGAACTCGGCGACGTACGTGGACGTGGGTGCGTTCATCTCGGCCCTGATCTACTTCCTCATTTTCATGGCGGTGGTCTACTTCCTGATCGTCGTCCCGTACCGGATCGTCCAGCGCCACCGCGGCATCACCGTCTTCGGTGACCCCGTGCCGGCCAAGACTTGCCCCGCCTGTCTCTCCGACGACATCCCGGAGGGCGCGTCCAAGTGCCGCTACTGCGGGACCGCGCAGCCGCCGGCACCCGGCCGGACCGTCGCCTGACGCCCGACTCCCGGCGCCCGACTCCCGGCGCCCGACTCCCACCGCGATGCAGGCCGGCGGCCGCATCAGGCCGTTTCGAGGTCCTTCGGTTCCGCCTCCCACTCCAGGCCGCCGCCGAGCGGGCGGACGAACACCCGTCGGCGCAACAGTCTGCCGTTCTCGCTGTCGTGCTCGACCAGCTGCCCGGCGATCGTCCCGATCCTGCCGTCACGCCGGTCCCTGACCTTGGTTCCGAACCCGGGATGGGGCGGGCTGCTGACCGAGACTCCTATCGGCATGAACCCCTCGCGCCTGCCTTCCCACGTTCGTCCGGACCGCTGGTTGTCGGCCATCGTGCCCGCCGGTGCGGGCGCGCGGGCCGTTTTCAGACGAACTTAAGGTGGGAGTGCCCGCCGCGACGGTGACCGGCGTCCAGGGGCGTTCGGGAATGCGGCCGGCGACGGCGGGCGTTGGGGCCGGTGTGACCACTGCAGCGCCCCCGATCCGCCTCTCGGTGCTGGACCGTTCCCGGATCAGGCAGGGGCAGGCCCCGTCGCAGGCGCTGCGGGACACCGTGGCCCTCGCGCAGCAGGCGGAACGGCTCGGCTATCACCGGTTCTGGGTGTCCGAGCACCACGGTGTGCCGGGGGTGGCCGGTTCCGCGCCCACGGTGCTCGCCGCGGCGGTGGCCGCGGCGACGACGCGCATCCGGGTCGGCACCGGCGGCGTGATGCTCCCCAACCACCAACCGATGGTGGTGGCCGAGCAGTTCGGCGTGCTCGCCTCGCTCTTCCCCGACCGGATCGACATGGGGCTCGGCCGCTCCGTGGCCTTCACCGACGGTGTGCGGCGGGCACTGGGCCGGGGCAAGGACGCCGCCGACCACTTCGCCGACCAACTCGACGAGCTGCTGGGGCACTTCGACCGGGTGGCGGGCGACCACTGCGGCGTACGTGCCCGGCCCGCCGAGGGCCTGCACGTCCCCGCCTTCGTGCTGGCCACCGGGGCGGGCGCCGACATCGCCGCCAACGCCGGACTTCCGCTGGTCATCGGCGGGTTCCGCGGCGAGGACGGGATGCTGGCCGCGCTCGACCGCTACCGCACCCGGTTCCGCCCCTCCGCGCGGGCCGCGGAGCCGTACGTGGTCCTGTCGGGCAGTGTGGCGGTCGCCGGGACGGCCGAGGAGGCCCGAGGCCTGCTGGTCTCCGAGGCGTGGTCGGGCGCGTACGCCCGCACCCACGGGGAGTTCCCCCCGCTCGCCCCCGCCCCGGAGATCCTGGCCCGGCAGATGGGCCCGCGCGAGCGCACCGCGTACGAGGAGGCGCTCGGCGGACACATCGCCGGTACGCCGCCGGAGGCCGTGGCCGACCTCCGGGCCCTGATGGAGCGCACCGGGGCCGACGAGTTCCTGGTCACCACCAGCACCTACGACCGGGTGGCGCTGCTCGACTCCTACCGGCTGCTCGCCGAGGCGATGCGCCCGGAGCCGGACTCCACCGGTCGGTGACCGCGCGGCCGTACGCCTGCCGCTGATCAGGAGAGCCGGGCGACCAGGCCCTCCGGGAACGGGCCGACGCGCGGCGTCCGGTGACCGCCGGGTCGGCGGCGCGTCCCCGGAGGGCGGGGCGGCGAACCGCTCCCGACCGTGCCGCCCCGTCGGCACAGCGGTCCCGCCGTCCGCCCGACCGGCAGTCGTTCAACGAGTGCACATCTCGACTCCGTCAACCGGCCACCCCGGGGCCAGCCGACCCGGGAAAACCTGACGGGAGTCGCCCCTCGTGAGCCCGACCACCACTGGACTCGACCTCCTCTGCCCTCACAGCCACGGAGAGTTCGCCATGACCGCTGTGCCCGCCGTCAGTTCGCCGATCCCCGCCCAGGACGTCCCGGCCGCAGCGCGGCAGCCGGAACTGCCGGGCTACTCCGTCTCCCTGGCCCGGGACGGGGCCGACGTCCGCGCCGCCCAGCGGCTGCGCCACCAGGTCTTCGCCGAGGAGATGGGGGCCGCACTCGACAGCCCGGTCCCCGGTCTGGACGTCGACGCCTTCGACGAGTACTGCGACCACCTGCTGGTCCGGGAGCGGGCGGGCGGGACGGTGGTGGCCACCTACCGGCTGCTGCGGCCGGCCCAGGCCGTCCGGGCCGGCGGGCTGTACTCCGAGACGGAGTTCGACCTGTCGAACCTGGCGGGCATCCGCGGCGACCTGGTCGAGGCCGGCCGCTCGTGCATCCATCCGGACCACCGCGGCGACGGCGCGGTCATCAACCTGCTGTGGGGCAGCATCGCGCGGTACCTGGTGGACAGCGGCAACACCTGGATCGCGGGCTGCTGTTCGGTGCCGCTGGCCGACGGCGGCAGCACCGCGGCCGCGGTCTGGGACACCGTCTCCGCCAGGCACCTCGCGCCCGAGGGGTACCGGGTGACCCCGCACCGGCCGTGGGATCCCGCCGACGTTCCCCGGCCCGCGCGCGCCGCGCTGCCGCCCCTGCTGCGCGGCTACCTGCGGCTGGGCGCCCAGGTGTGCGGGATGCCCGCGCACGACCCCGACTTCGGCGTGGCGGACCTGTACGTCCTGCTGTCGCTGGAGCGGACCGACCCGCGCTATCTGCGGCACTTCCTGTCCGGATCGCCCGCGTGAGCGAACCGGCCGGCCGGGCGGGCGAGCGGGCGAGCATGACCGGGACAGGCGGCGTGGACAGGCCGGGCGGCGCGGGCAGGCCGGGCGGCGTGAGCAACTGGCTGCCGTGCGCGCCCTGCACGCCCGAGTCCTGTGTGAGCCCGCCGGGACCGGTGGTGGGCGTCTGGCGCCGGCTGCTGCGTGGTGCGGGCTGTGCGTCCGTTCTCGTCGTAGGTGTCGCCCTTGCCCCGGTCGTACGCGGCCGGGGCCGAGCGGTGGGCGAACGGCTGGTCAGCTGCTGGGCCCGCACGCTCGTCGCCTCGCTCGGGATCCGGCTTCGGCCGACGCACGGGCCGCCGGACGGACCGACGCACGGGGCTGCACACGGACCGACGGGCGGACCGACGCACGGCGGCGGGGTGCTGCTGGTGGCCAACCACGTCTCCTGGCTGGACATCCTGTTGATCGCGGCGGTGCTGCCCGGCCGCATGCTGGCCAAGACCGAGCTGCGGGGCTGGCCCCTGCTCGGCCCGCTCGCCGCGTGGGGCGGCACGATCTTCATCGACCGTGACCGGCTGCGCGCGCTGCCGGGCACCGTCGAGGAGATCGCTGCGGCGCTGCGCCGGGGTGAGCGGGTGGTGGTGTTCCCCGAGGGCAGCACCTGGTGCGGACGGAACGGCGGCCGGTTCCGGCCCGCGCTCTTCCAGGCGGCGGTCGAGGCCGGGGCCGCCGTCCAGCCGGTGGCGGTCCGCTACCGGCTCGCGGACGGAAGCCCGACCACCACACCGGCGTTCGTCGGCGAGGACGGCCTGCTCTCGTCACTGCGCCGGGTGGTCGCCGTCCGCGGCCTGGCGGCGGACGTACTCCCGCTGGCGCTCATCCCCGCCGGGCGGTACCCGACTCGGCGCTCCCTGGCCCGTGCCGCCCAGGCGGCGGTGGACCGCCACCGCTTCGCCTCCTTCGGCGACGCCCACGGCGGCTGTGCCGCCCGAGCCGCTCCGGGGCACCTCCGCCGGGCCCACGACCGCGAGGGCGCACCGGGCTGACGCCGCGACCCACCCCGACCACCCTCCGCACCCGTCACGGTCGGGTGGCCGTCACACGAGCCCGGCGGGCCGGCGGGCGAAGGCGGGGGCGTGTTCGGGGCGGGGACCGAGGGCGACGAGACGGGTGGGGATCCGGCGGAAGCCGGGCAGGTAGCGGGTGGCGAGGACGAGCTGCGGGGGCGGGCCGACCCGGCGGCCGGTGATGGTGGCCTCGAACATGGCCGTGTGCAGGAGCCGTTGGAGTCCCTGCAGGACGACCGTCGGGGTCCAGCGCCGTCGCTGCACCAGGGCCAGGTCGGCGGTGGCCACCCGGCCGTGGCGCAGCGGCTCGGCGAGCAGGGTGGCGGCGGCGGACGGCCGCCGGTGCGCGAGCGCGCGATCGAGGCGGCGGCACGGCTGGTCTCCGAACGCGGCCTGGACGGGGTCACCCTGGACGCGGTGGCGGAGCGTGCCGAGTGCTCGCTGCCCAGTCTGCACACCGTCTTCGACGGGCGGGACGGCCTGCTCGCCGCGGTCTTCGAACTGCACGGCCCGCTCCCGGACGTGGAGGCCCTGGCGGCCGACCCGCCCGAGCGCCTGGAGGACACCGTCCGGGCGCTCTACCGGAACTTCGTGGCCTCCTTCGTCCGTGAGCCGCGGATCGTCCCCGCCGTCCTCGGGGACCTGCTCAGCCGCCCGGACGGTCCCGCCGCCCGGATGATGGCCGCCAACTTCCCACGCCTGCTGGACGGCCTGGGCCGGCTGCTGCTGCCGCACATCGAGGCCGGACGGCTGCGCCCGCTCCCGTTGCCGGTGCTGATGCAGCTCCTGCTCGGCCCGATGGCCATGCACCTCCTGGTGCGCCCGGTGCTCGCCCCCGCCCTGGGCCCCGACCTGCCCTCGGTCGAGGAGGCCGCCGAGCTCTTCACCGAGTCCTACCTGCGGGCGGTCGCCCTGCCTCAGACCGCTTCGTCGAAGTAGCCCCGCCCCCGGTTCACCACCGTGCCGGACGCGGCTCCGGAGTGTGTCCGGGGAGGTCCGCCCGCCGCCGGGGCTCCCCCGCGACAGCCGGAGGGGCGGCGCGGGCCGCGCCGAACCCGGTCGGCGCGGGCACGGCTCAGGCCGCGCCGGATCCGGCCGGCCCGGCGCGGGCCCAATAGCTGGATTCCGTTCGCACATCCGAAAGATCCCTTTGGCCGACTGCTCGCTCCGCCCGGCAACAACAAGGGCATGCGAGTCGCCATCGTCACCGAGTCGTTCCCGCCCGAGGTCAACGGCGTCGCCCACAGTGTGCTGCGGACCGCCGAGCACCTGGTCCGACGCGGCCACCGGCCGCTGGTCATCACCCCCGCCCCGCACCGGGGCGCCGACTGCCCGCCGCAGGCCTTCGGATCCGCCGACGCGTCGGCCGACGCGCGGCCGTTCCCGGTGGTCCGGGTACCGTCCGTCCCGCTCCCCGGCTACCCGCAGGTGCGCATCGCACTGCCCAGTCGACGACTGGCCACGGCCATCGCCGGTCACCGACCCGAACTCGTCCACCTCGCCGCTCCGTTCGTGCTCGGTGCGCGGGCGATGCGGATCGCCACGCGGCTCGGGCTGCCGGTGGTCGCGGTCTACCAGACGGACCTCGGCGGCTACGCCCGGGCCTACCCGGCCGGTCGCGGGCTCGGCGAGGCCGCCGCCTGGCACCGCATCAGGTCGGTGCACGGTGCGGCGACCCGCACCCTCGCACCGTCGACCACCGCCGCCCAGGACCTCACCGCCCACGGCGTCCCACGGGTGAGCCTCTGGCCGCGCGGCGTGGACTCCGTCCGGTTCCACCCCGGCCACCGGGACGAGGCGCTGCACCGCGTCCTCGCACCGGGCGGTGAGACGCTGGTCGGCTACGTCGGCCGGCTCGCCCCCGAGAAGCGGGTCGACCTGCTGGCCGGGGTGTGCGGACTGCCCGGTGTCAGGGTGGTGGTGGTCGGGGACGGCCCCAGCGGCCCGGCCCTGCGTGCGGCCCTGCCGGGCGCGCTCTTCCTCGGCCGCCGCACCGGAGCGGAGCTCGCCCGCTACTTCGCCACCCTGGACCTCTTCGTGCACACCGGTCCGCTGGAGACCTTCTGCCAGACCGTCCAGGAGGCGATGGCCAGCGGCGTGCCGGTGGTGGCACCGGCGGTCGGCGGGCCGCTCGACCTGGTCGGCCACCACCGGACCGGACTGCTGGTGGCGCCCAGGGACGGCACCGCGGTCGCCCGCGCCGTCGCCGAGCTGGCGGCGGATCCCGCCCGGCGCACGGCCTACGGCCGAGCCGGGCGGGCGGACGTCACGGCCCGCACCTGGGAAGCCGTCGGCGACCGGCTGCTGGAGCACTACCGGGCAGCCCTCACGGCCCACCACGGCACGGCGGTTCCCTTCGCGCCGCCGCCCACGCCCCAGCCCTCGCCCTCGCCCTCGTCCTCGCCCCATCCCACCCCGTCGGCCGCCCCTCCGGCGACTCCAACGGCCCTGGTGACTCCAGCAGTTCCGGCGGCTCCGGCGACTCCGGCCGCTCCGGCACCGGCGCTCTCCGAGGAGCAGCCGGCATGACCGAGCCGCTGCGCATCGTCCGGGTCGCCAACTTCGTGACCCCGGTCTCCGGTGGCCTGCGCACCGCTCTCCGGCATCTCGGCGCGGGCTACCTCGCGGCCGGGCACCAGCCGGTCCTGGTCGTGCCAGGTGCCCGGCACGGTGACCGGTGGACGGATCAGGGGCGGGTCGTCACCCTGCCGGGTCCGGCGGTCCCGGGCAGCGGCGGGTACCGGCTGCTCACCGACCGGCGAGCCGTCGCGCGGACCCTGGCGGAACTGGCCCCCGACCGGCTGGAGGTCTCGGACCGGACCACACTGCGCTGGACCGGGCGCTGGGCCCGTTCGCACGGGATCCCCGCGGTCATGGTCTCCCACGAGAGCGCCGCCGGTGTCCTCGGCACCTGGGGTCTGCCCGGAGCCTGGGCCCGCACGCTCGCCGACCGGCTCAACGCCCGTACCGCGCGCGGGTTCGACACGGTGGTGTGCACCACGGCCTGGTCCGCGGCCGAGTTCCGGCGGATCGGCGCCCGGAACGTCGTGCAGGCCCCGCTCGGCGTCGACCTGGCGCTGCTGCACCCCGCCAGGCGCGACCCGGCCGTGCGAGCCCGGTACGCCGACCCGGCCCAGGTGCTGCTGGTGCTGTGTTCCCGGCTGTCGGCCGAGAAGAGGCCCGACCGGGCGCTGGACGCGCTCGCCGAACTGCGCCGTCGGCGGGTGCCCGCCGTACTGGCGGTGGCGGGGACGGGGCCGCTGCGACGACGCCTGGCGGCCGAAGCCGAGCGGCAGCGCCTTCCGGTCCGCTTCCTCGGTCACCTCGCCCGGCGCGAGGAGCTCGCAGCGCTGCTGGCGAGCGCGGATGCCGTCATCGCCCCCGGGCCGGTCGAGACCTTCGGCCTGGCCGCCCTGGAGGCCCTGGCCTGCGGGACACCGGTCGCGGTGAGCCGCTCCTCCGCGCTGCCGCAGATCGTCGGCCCGGCAGGTGCGGTGGCAAACGACACCGGGGTCGGATTCGCCCACGCCGTAAGCGAGTTGCTGGACCGGCCGGTCGACGGGCGGCGGGCTGCCGCCCGGGCCCGCGCGACGGGTTTCGGCTGGGAGGCGGCCGTCACGGCCTTCCTCGCCGTTCACGGTGCACCGGTCCCTGCGGCCGGTGCACCGCCACTGACCGGACGCCCCTGATGGCCGTGCGGTTCGCGGCCCTCGGCGACTCGCTCACCGAGGGGGTGGGCGATCCCGCGCCGGACGGCTGGCGGGGCTGGGCCGCGGTGCTGGCCCCGGCACTGTCCGGCGGCCCGGTGGAGTTCCACAACCTCGCCCGGAGCGGCGCCCTGAGCAGTTATCTGACGGATGGTCAGCTCACTGCGGCGGTTGCCGTCCGGCCGCACTTCGCCGCTCTCGTGGTCGGCGGCAACGACACCCTCAGGGCCGGATTCGACGTCGGCCGGACGGCATGGCACCTGGACTCCGCGATGCGCACGCTGCACGCCAGCTCCACCGTGCTGCTGACCGCCTGCCTGCCCGACCCCGGCCGCCTGCTGCGGCTCCCACCGCCGCTGGCCGACCCGCTGGCCCGCCGGATGAGGGCGGTCAACACGGTGGTGCACGAGCTCTCCGCGCGCTACCGGGCCGTCCACCTGCACCTGGCCGACCCGCCGTGGTGGACCGACCGGGCCCTGCTGAGCGTGGACCGACTGCACCCCAGCGCGGCCGGCCACCAGCTGATCGCCCGCGACTTCCACGCGCTGCTGGCCGCAGCCGGGCACCAGCTCGGCCCGCCCCCGGCCGCCGAGCCGCCCACCCGGGCGCCGAGCCGCGCCGCGGATCTCCGGTGGATGGCGACCCGGGGCACCCGATGGGTCGCCGCACGCTGCACCGACCTGCTCCCGGGACTGCTGCTCCTCGCCGGCACCGAGTCCCTGCACCGCCTTCGCCGCACCACCGCCCACCTCGACGTCCGGTCGACCCGGGAGACCCGTCTGGCCCTGGCCCGCCTCCAGCCGTAGGGCCCGTCGGACCGGGTCCGATCGGCCGCCCGACTGAAGCAACGATTGTGCGTTAAGGTGCCTGAATGAGTGTGTCTGGAGCGCGCCCCGGCGGGCGCAGTGCCCGCGTGCAGCAGGCGGTGCACGCGGCCGTCCGCGAGCTCGTCGAGGAGCGCGGCCGGGACGGTCTGACCGTCCCGGTGATCGCCGCCCGGGCGGGCGTCACCCCGTCGACGGTGTACCGCCGGTGGGGCGACGTGCACGAGCTGCTCTCCGACGTGGCGGTCGAGCACCTGCGTCCCGACTCGCCCCCGGAGGACCTGGGCTCCCTGCGCGGGGACCTCGACGCCTGGGCCTGGCAGTTCCTCGAGGAGATGTCCTCCCCGCCCGGGCGGGCGTACATCCGCGACGCGCTGACCGGCGACCCGGACGGCGGGAACGCCGGCCAGTGCTCGGAGTACGCGGCCCAGCAGATCGCGGCCATCCTCGACCGGGCCGCCGGGCGGGGCGAACCCGTACCGGAGCTGGAGGACGCCATGGACCGGCTGGTGGCGCCGATGATGTACCGCATCCTCTTCCGCCCGGGGCCGTTGACGGCCGAGTACGCACGCGGGCTGGTCGACACCGTACTGCCCCGGCCCTGAACCTGAGCCCGGCGCACCGGGACGGGACCAGGACGGGGCCGCGACAGGACCGGCGCGGGACCGGCACCGAGCCCCGGCATCCGGGACCAGCGGCCGCTACAGCGGCGCCAGCACCCCGGCCGGCCGGCGCCCGCCCTCGTAGGCGGCGCCGATCCGGACGAGGGTCGCCTCGCCGAGCGGCCGGCCGATGAGCTGCATGCCGACGGGGAGCCCCTGCCCGTCGAGGCCGACCGGCAGGGCGAGCGCCGGCAGGCCGGTGAGGTTCGCCGGCGCGGAGAGCCGCACGTAGCTGTCGGACACCGGCTCCCGCACACCGTCCGGCCACTCGATGACCTCCTGACCTACCCGCGCGGCCGTGGACGTCACCGCGGGCGCGGCGATCACGTCGACCCGGTGGAACAGTTCGAGCCAGGCCGCCCGCATCAGGGTCCTCGCGCGCTGCGCCCGGATGTAGTCGGTCGCCGGGACGAACTCCCCCGCCTCCAGCAGCAGTCGGACGTCCTCGGTGTACAGCTCCGGCACCGCGCGCAGGGACGCCTGGTGGTAGGCCGTGGCCTCCGGCACCATCAGCCCCCACTGGGTGGGACGGACGTACTCCGCCATCGGGATCTCCACCGGAACGACTTCGGCACCGAGCGCGGTCAGGTCGTCGACGGCGGCCCGGACCGCCTCCTCCACGGCCGGCTGCACCCGGTCGAAGTAGTAGTTGACGGGCACTCCGACGCGCAGGCCCGCCAGGTCGCCGCCGGGCCCGCACCCGTAGTCCTCCGCCGGCCGGTCGATGCTCGCCGGATCGCGCGGGTCGTGGCCGGCGAGGGCTCCCAGCACCAGACCGGCGTCCCGGACGGTCCGGGTGATCGGCCCGACGTGGTCGAGCGACCACGACAGCGAGGCCACCCCGTGCCGCGACACCAGACCGTACGTCGGCTTCAGCCCGACCGTCCCGGTCAGCGCCGCCGGGATGCGGATGGAACCGCCGGTGTCGGTGCCGATCGCGAAGGTGGCCGTGCCGGAGGCCACCGCCGCCGCCGAACCGCCGCTGGAGCCGCCCGCCAGATGGCCGGTGGACCAGGGGTTGCGGGTCTGCGGGGTGGTCGTCCCGTACGCGAACTCGTGGGTGTGGGTCTTCCCGACGAGCACCGCACCGGCCGCGTGCAGCCTCGCGGTGACGGCGGCGTCGGCGGTGGGCACATGGCCGGCACGGACCAGGGAGCTCGCGGTGGTGGGCACACCGGCGGTGTCGACCAGGTCCTTCAGCCCGAAGGGGACGCCGTGCAGCGGCCCCCGGTACAGGCCGGCCGCGATCTCCCGTTCGGCCCCGCGGGCGGAGCGCAGCGCGGCGTCGGCGGTGACGGTCACATAGGCGTTGACCTCGGGGTCCACGGCGGCGATGCGGTCCAGCACCGAGCGGGTGAGCTCCACCGGCGACAGGGATCGGTCGGCGAGGGCACGGGCGGCCTCGGTGAGGGAGAGTTCGTAGGGCTGGGTCACGGTGCTGTCCTAACCGGCGTCGAAGGCGGAGGCTGGGGCGGTGTCCCCGAGGGCCAGCCCGTCCAGGGTGCGGAGTACGTCGTGGACGGCGTTCACGGTCGCCGTCACGGCGGGCAGGCGGTCGGGCGGCAGCGGGAGTCCGGCGCGTTCTGCCAGCCGGGCGATGTCCGCGGGTGCCAGGTCGGTGGTGGCCACGGCAGGTCCCTTCCGAGCGCGCCGGGTGTGCGGCGTGACGCCTCGACACCCGACTAACGCTCAATCTTTGCGTTACTGGAGACCGTAGCAACCTCGTCATCGCTAACGCAAATTCTGAGCCTTTATGGGCCTTGCAGAATGGCCCGGCACCCGTCGCCGGCATCCTCCGGACGGCAGCAGCTCGCCCCTCCTCCCCCTCGACAAGGCAGCGGCGAAGGAGCTCTGACGGGCCTTCGGCCCGGCGACGCAGCACCTGGCGACCGGCGCTCAGACCCGCTTCTTGCGCAGGAAGCCCTGCAGGCGCCGCAGCGGCCAGGTGTTGATCACCTCGTCCTTGCCGAGCCAACCCCGCTGAGCGGTGGCGATGCCGTAACGGAGGTTCGCCAGGTGGACGACCGAGTGCGCGTCGGTGTTCACCGCGAAGCGGACGCCGTGCCGACGGGCGGCCAGGATCTGCTCGTCGCCCAGGTCCAGGCGCTCGGGCGAGGCGTTGACCTCCAGCGCGGTGCCGGTACGGGCGCAGGCCGCGTAGACGGCGTCGAAGTCCGCGTCGATGGCGGGCCGCCGGCCCAGCAGCCGGGTGGTGGGGTGGCCGATGACGTGCACGTACGGGTTCTCGCAGGCCCGGATCAGCCGACGGGTCTGCGCGTCGCGGTCGGCGCCGAAGTGGGAGTGGACGGAGGCCACGCAGAGGTCGAAGCCGGCCAGGAACTCCGCGGGCCAGTCCACCCCGCCCTCCGGGCCGATGTTGAGCTCGGTGCCGTGCAGGACCCGCATCCCCCGGTAGTGGCGGTCCAGTTCGCGCACCCGCCGGCGCTGCGCCAGCATCTTCTCGTCCGTCATCCGCTGCATCGCCAGGTCCGGGGCGTGGTCGGTGACGGCACAGTACGCGTAACCCCGGTCGGCGGCTGCCGCGAGCATCTGCTCCAGCGTGGCCAGGCCGTCGGTGACGTCGGTGTGGATGTGCAGGTCACCCCGGATGTCCTGTTCGGTGACGGGTTCGGGCAGCTCGCCGGCCGACGCGGCGTCGATCTCACCGCGGTCCTCCCGCAGGGTGGGCGGGATCCAGGGCAGACCGAGCGCCCGGCACACCTCCTCCTCGGTCGCCGAGGCGACCTCGGCACCGATCCCGACCTCGGACAGGCCGTACTCGGAGAGCTTGAGCCCGGCCTTGACGGCGCGGCTCCGCAGCCGGATGTTGTGCGCCTTGGAGCCGGTGAAGTAGACCATCGCCGCTCCCCAGTCCTCCGGCGGGACGACCCGCAGGTCCACCTGCACGCCCTTCACCGTGCGGACCGAGGTCTTGGTGGCGCCCCGGACCAGCACCTCGGCGACGTACGGGAGGCCGGCCACCGCCGCCATCAGCGCCGCCGAGTCCTCGGCGGCCGCCAGCACGTCGAGGTCGCCGATCGTCTCCCGCATCCGCCGCAGCGATCCGGCGTACGCACAGCGCAGGCAGCCGGGAACGACGGCGAGTGCCGCGACGATCTCCTCGCCCTGCTCCAGCGCCACGTCGAGGAGCACCCGGCCGCCGCTCTGCCGCATCACCTCGATGCCGTGCACGATGTTCTCGGCCGTGCGCTCGCCGAGCCCCCGCAGCCCGCCCAGGCGCTCGCCCTTCGCCGCCTCCAGCAGTTCGTCGACCGAGGAGATGCCGAGCTCCTCGTACAGCAGCGCCGCGGTCTTGGGACCGACGGTGGGGATGGCCATGATCTCCCGCACGCCGGGCGGGACCTTGGTCCGGAGCTGCTCGACGGCCGCGACCCGGCCGGTGCCGAGGTACTCGGTGATCTTCTCCGCGGTCGACTTCCCCACACCGGGGATCTCCTGGAGCCCCTTGAGGTCCAGGCCGCCGACGTCCCTGTGGTAGCCGCCGACCGACCGCGCCGCCTTCTCGTAGGAGCGCGCCCTGAAGGCGTCCCCGCCGGTGAGCAGGATGAGGTCCGCGTACTCCCCGAGCAGCGCCGCGACCTCGTCGTTGAGCCGGGCCATGGGGCCAAGTCTAGGAGCGCTTGACAGCACGGGGCATGCAGAATGAATATTCATTCCGTGACTTCCAGGAAGCCCGACCTCGCCCGACTCCTGATCGACAGCGCGATCGCCCTGTTCGCCGAACGCACTTACGAGGGCACCCAGATGCCCGCCGTGGCGCAGCTCGCCGGAGTCGGCGTGGGCAGCATCTACCGGTACTTCCCGAGCAAGGAGGCACTCGGCAACGCCGCCTTCCAGCACGCCAAGCGCGAACTGCTCGACCAGCTGGCCGAGGCGCTCGCCGAAGGCGGTCCCGCCGGATCCACCCGCGAGGAGTTCGGCCGTTTCTGGCACGGCTTCACGCGGTTCGCGGGCGGGCACCCGGCCGCCTTCGTCTTCCTGGAGCACCAGCAGCACGACACCTTCCTCGCCCCCGAGAGCCAGGCCCTGGCGGCCGAGATCGACGCCCTCGCGGCCGACTTCATCGCGCGGGGCCAGCAGGCCGGCGACATCCGCGAGGGGGACGCCGAGCAGCTGGTGGCGCTCGCCGTGGGGGCGTTCGCCGGTCTGGTGAAGCTCCACCGCACGGACGGGCTCGCCGGGCTCTCGGCCGAGGCCCTGGGCCGGGCGGAGGAGGCCGTCTGGGACCTGCTGCACCGCACGGCCGGGGCGTGACCCCGGCCCCAGGCCCCGCCCTTCGGCGCGTCGCCCTTCGGCACACCACCGTTCGGTACACCGCCCTTGGGCACACCACCCGAAATCGACCGCCCGGAAGCTACCGGCCCACGAAAGCACCGACCGGCCCGAAAGCACCGACCGGCAGCAGCCGACCGGCGGCGACCACACGGGCAGCGGCATCCGCCGACCGCCCCGGTTCACCCGGCGGCACCGGAACACCCACCTCCAGGAGTACGGGATGACAGGCACCAAGACCGTTCTGATCACCGGCTGTTCCTCCGGCATGGGCCGGCAGGCCGCGCTGGCGCTGCACCGGCTCGGCCACCGCGTGTACGCCACCGCCCGCAGGCCCGAGACGCTCGCCGACCTGGCGGCGCAGGGCATCGAGACCCTGCCGCTGGACGTCACCGACGAGCGGTCGATGGCCGAGGCCGTCGCCCGGATCGAGCAGGCGCACGGGAGCGTCGACGTCCTGATCAACAACGCCGCCTACGGGCTGCACCTTCCGGTGGAGTCCGCGACGCCGGAGGAGGTGCGGGCGCAGTTCGACACCAACGTCTTCGGCCTGGTGCGGATGGCCCAGCTGGTGCTGCCGGGGATGCGCCGGGCGGGACGCGGCCGGATCGTCAACATCTCCTCGATGGCCGGCCGCTTCTCGCCGCCCGGCGGCGCCTTCTACCACGCGAGCAAGCACGCGGTGGAGGCGATCAGCGACTCGCTGCGGCTGGAGGTGGCACCGTTCGGCGTCGAGGTGGTCGTGGTCCAACCCGGCCCGACCATCACCGAGTTCAGCAGCACGGCGGTCGGCACCATGCACGGCGGAGCCACCGCCGGGGATCCGTACGGGAGCTTCCGCGCCGAACTCGCCGACATGTACGCCAACAAGTCCTTCACCCGCCGCAACGGCGCGGTGCCCGCGGAGACGGCGACCAGGGCCATCGTCCACGCGGCCACCGTCCCCCGCCCCCGGGCCCGCTACGCGATCGGCGCCCTGGCCCGCGCCACGATGATCGCCAGGCGCCTGCTGCCGGACGCCGCCTTCGACGCCGTCATGCGCCGCAGCTTCCCGCTGCCGTCGGCAGGCTGAACCGGCCCGCGCCCAAGCCGTGCCGGCCCGCACCGGCCCACGCCGGAGGAGACGGGGCGGGACCGCAGACCGGGCGCCCGCCGTTCCCGGCGGCACCCGACCGCCGGGGGCAGCCCCGCCCGAGCGGCCCGCGCCGCCCCCCTCGCCCCGGGCGGTGGCCCCTCCTGCCCCCGGGTGGCGGACCGACCGCGAGCCGCATTCCCGTCAGCGCTTCAGCGCGACGGCCGCATAGGCCGAGGCGTGGGCGTCGGCGACCAGCGGGTCGGGCCGTCCTCCGTCGGGGCGCCAACGGTGGGTCGCCACGATGCCCGGGGGGAGGACGTCCAACCCCTGGAGGAACAGCGCGAGTTCCGCCTTGGTCCGCATCCGGACGGTGGTCCCGGCCGCCTCGTAGACCCGGACGATCCGCTCGGCCTCCTCGGGGGCGAAGTCGGGACTGCCGTGGCTGATGACCAGTGCGCTCCCGGGCACAAGGGCCGCCATGAGCTGCCGGACCACCCCCAGGGCGCCCTGACTGTCGGGGATGAAGTGCATTATCGCGTTGAGGCTGAGGGCGACGGGCTGGTCCAGGTCGATGTTCTGCCGCACCTCGGGGGCCTTGAGGATGGACTCCGGGTCGGTGATGTCGGCCTGGAGGTAGGCCGTTCGCCCCTCGGGCGTGCTGCGCAGCAGGGCCTGGGCGTGGGCGAGGACGATGGGGTCGTTGTCCGCGTAGACGATCCGGGCGGCGGGCTGGCACTGCTGGGCCACCTCGTGGAGGTTGGGTGAGGTGGGGATGCCGGTGCCGATGTCGAGGAACTGGCGGATGCCGGCTTCGGCCAGGTGACGGGTGGAGCGGTGCATGAAGTCCCGGTTGACCCGTGCGGCCCGCTCCGCCCACGGGAAGACCGCCATGACCTGGCCGGCTGCTTCACGGTCGGCGGCGAAGTTGGTCGTGCCGCCGAGGTAGTAGTCGTACATCCGAGCCGAGTGCGCTCGGTGGAGTTCGAGGTTCACCTCGGTGTCGTCCCTGCCCATCAAGTCCCCCCAGGTCGTCGGGGCGCCGCGCCGGGCCGCGCCCCCGCGCCGCCCGGCGCGCACGCCGGTGGCGCGCCGGGGGCTTCGGCTTGCGCAGATCATGCCCATGACCGCCGGGCGGCAATCGGCTACCGGGTCGACGAACGGACGGCCGCCCGGCCGATGAACGGGCAACCGCCAGGACGATCGACGGGCGGCCGCCGGGCCGGTGGACGGGCGGACGGCCGCGCAGCACGCCGGCCCCGGACCACAATCCGTGGTCAAGTCGACTGCTGGATGGGCAAGATGACTACTCAACAGGCGAATGAGTAGCCATACTACTACCGTCGGTTGCCATTTCTCTGGTCTGCTTGCACCGCAGGCCCCGGCGCGCGCTGCCATGGTCCCGTGGAGTCACGGGTTTCCCGGCGCCGACGGCCACCGGCGGTGCGGCATCCGGCACGGGAGGGCGGGAGAGATGGCGTTCGACAGCGATGCGCCGCCGGGGTCCGGCGGGCACCCGGCCGAGGAGGGCGTGCACGGGTGCGGCGGGGCTGCGCTGGAGGGCTTCCGGCTACGGGTGACCTTCGAGGCGTTCTGCGTCACGCACCAGTGCGCGTGGACCGGGTTCGCCCGCACCCAGGTCGGCAGTGAGCAGGACGCCGCCGCCGTGGTCGACGCGATGAAGGAGCACCTGGCCCGCAACTGGGCGCTCGCCCTGCGCCAGGAGATCCTCGCCGCCTACGCCTGGCGGCTGCTCAAGGAGCACATCGCGGACTGGCTCGCCGCGGCGGGCGACCTGCGCCCGGCCCTCGTCCAGACCGCGGCCTTCGATGCCGTGGTCCACCACTTCCGGCACCGGGCCCGGATCGGCCCGGAGAGCCTGCCCGAGCAGATCGGCCTGTTCACCGCGATCCTGGAGCTCCCCGAACGCCAGCACGACGTCGTCGTCCTCAAGTACTGCCTGGACCTGGACGATGAGAAGATCGCCGAGTACCTCGGCACACCACTGGCGACACTGCGGTCCAACCTCCGCCATGCCCGACGGCGGCTGGCCCGGACCTTGGGCCGACCGGACCTCGCCGACATGAGGGGAGAACAGTGAGCCCCCGTTCCGGACCGGACCACGACCTGGTCCAGTGGCTGCGCGGCTACCGCTCGGCACTCGGCGGCGCCACTCCCCCGAGCCCCGGAACCGGCACTCCGGCACGGGTGTTCAGCGGACCGCCGAGCATGCCGCCGACCGGCGCCGACCTCGTCACGGCGGCCCCCGCCCGGTTCCCCTCCGCGCACGAGCAGGCGGCCCACGAACTCGCCCTCGCCACCGCGTTGGTCCTCAACGCCCCGCAGGCCTCCCACGCCCTCGGCCTGCTGGTCAACAGCAACAGGATCCACCCCGAAGGCGCCGTCGTCTTCGCCGGCCTGCTGTTCCTCACCGGGCGCGAGGAAGCGGCCCAGTTCTGGTGGCAGTTCGCCGCCGGCTCCGGCAACAACACCGCCGCCTACTGCCTGCACCTGTACCACCTGCAGCTGGGCGAGACCCGGGACGCCGCCTACTGGCGCGGCCAGGCCGAGCAGTTGGCCGTCCGGGACCCGGCCGCCCGGCGCCGCAGTGTCCGCTCCCCCGTGCCGCTGCTCCCCGACGACGTGCGTCTGGACATCCTCGCCCGCTGCCACCAGGGCCTGTGCCCACGCCTGCCGGTCGCCCTGGAGTCGGTCATCAACCGCCTCGTCGTCGACAGTGACGACGACGACTTCGGCGAGATCCCGCAGCCCTGCCGCCGCCTGATCGACGAACTGGCCACCCACCAACCGAACTGACGCACCACCGGGGGGTGTCGGCCGCCACCGGCCCTCGGTGCGAAGCCTCGGTACGCGGCCCACCGCACGGCCGGCTCCGGTCCGCCGGCTCCAGGCGGGGGGCGGGGGTGCCCGGGGTCCGGTCCGACCCCGGGCACCCGGGGCTCAGCCGGCCGGGGAGTCCGTCAGCTCTTGCCGGACCTGGCGGGCGGCCGCGACCAGGTGCTCCAGGGAGCTGCGGGTCTCGGGCCAGCCACGGGTCTTCAGACCGCAGTCGGGGTTGACCCACAGCCGCTCGGCCGGGATCGCAGCGAGCCCCTTCCGCAGCAGTTCCACCGCCTCCGCCGTGCTCGGCACGCGCGGCGAGTGGATGTCGTACACACCGGGGCCGACCTCGCGCGGATAACCGGCCCCGGCCAGCTCGTGGGCCACCTGCATGTGCGAACGGGCCGCCTCCAGGGAGATCACGTCCGCGTCCAACTCGTCGATGGCGGCCATGATCTCGCCGAACTCTGCGTAGCACATGTGGGTGTGGATCTGGGTGTCCGCGCGCACCCCCGAGGTGGAGAGGCGGAAGGACTCGGTGGCCCATCCGAGATAGCCGGGCCGGTCGGCGGCGCGCAGCGGCAGGGTCTCGCGCAGCGCGGGTTCGTCGACCTGGATCACGGCCGCGCCCGCCGCCTCCAGGTCCTGGACCTCGTCGCGCAGGGCGAGGGCGACCTGGCGGGCGGTGTCGGCGACGGGCTGGTCGTCGCGGACGAAGGACCAGGCGAGCATGGTGACCGGGCCGGTGAGCATGCCCTTGACCGGACGGTCCGTCAGGTCCTGCGCGTAGCGGTACCAGTCCACGGTCATCGGGTGGGGGCGCGAGATGTCGCCCGCCAGCACCGGCGGCCGGACGTAGCGGGTGCCGTACGACTGCACCCAGCCGTGCTGGGTGGCCAGGTAGCCGGTGAGCCGTTCGGCGAAGTACTGGACCATGTCGTTGCGTTCGGGCTCGCCGTGGACCAGGACGTCCAGGCCCGCCTTCTCCTGGTAGGCGATGACCTCGCGGACCTCGGCGCGCATCCGGTCCCGGTAGCCGCCGTCGTCGATGCGGCCCGCCCGCAGGTCGGCGCGGGCGGTGCGCAGGTCGGTGGTCTGCGGGAAGGAGCCGATGGTGGTGGTCGGCAGCAGCGGCAGGCCCAGGCGGGCGCGCTGGGCGACGGCCCGCTCGGGGTAGGCCTGGGCCCGGTGGGCGTCCTCGGCGGCGGTGGCGGCGGCCCTGGCCCGGACGGCCGGGTCGTGGGTGAGCGCGGAGGCGGCGCGGGAGGCCAGCCCCGCGCGGTTGGCGGCGAGTTCGGCACCGATCGCGAAGGTGCCCTCGCGCAGGCCGCGGGCCAGGGTGGTGATCTCGGTGGTCTTCTGCCGGGCGAAGGCGAGCCAGCGGGCGACCTGCGGGTCGAGGTCGCGTTCGGCGGCGGCGTCGAGCGGGACGTGCAGCAGGGAGCAGGACGCGGCGACGTCGACCCGGTCGGCGAGGCCGAGCAGGGTGGCGAGGGTGGCCAGCGACTTCTCCAGGTCGTTGATCCAGATGTTGCGGCCGTCCACCACACCGGCCACCAGCCGTTTGCCGGGCAGTCCGCCGACCGAGGCGAGGTCGGCGAGGTTCGCCGCCCCGGGACCGGTGAAGTCCAGGCCGACACCCTCGATCGGGGCCTTGGCCAGGACCGGGAGTGCCTCGCCGGCCCGGTCGAAGTAGGTGGCGACCAGGATCTTGGGCCGGTCTGCGAGTACGCCGAGTTCACGGTAGACGCGGGCGGCGGTGTTCAGTTCGGCCGGCGTGCGGTCCTGGACCAGGGCGGGCTCGTCCAGCTGGACCCACTCCGCGCCGGCCGCGCGCAGGTCGGAGAGGA
Source organism: Kitasatospora sp. NPDC056138 (assembly GCF_042264695.1). NCBI lineage: Bacteria > Bacillati > Actinomycetota > Actinomycetes > Kitasatosporales > Streptomycetaceae > Kitasatospora > Kitasatospora sp. NPDC056138. The sequence continues at coordinate 35,000 of NZ_JBHJVK010000016.1, forward strand.
GTTCCGCGTAGACGGGCAGCAGGCGGTCGAGCAGGGTGACCGGCCGGAAGTCGGCGGCCACACCGGGGGCGGGCTTGGCCAGCAGCAGATAGGTGAGCGGACCGAGCAGCACCGGACGGGCACTGTGGCCGAGGGCGACGGCCTCGCGGAGCTCGCCGACCAGCTTGGCGGGATTGGCCGCGAACACCGTGTCAGGGCCCAACTCCGGCACCAGGTAGTGGTAGTTGGTGTCGAACCACTTGGTCATCTCCAGCGGCGCGGCCTCCTGGGTGCCGCGGGCCATCGCGAAGTAGCCGTCCAGCGGATCGGCTTCGACGGCGGCCCGGTGCCGGGCCGGGATCGCGCCGAGCGCCACGGTGGCGTCCAGCACGTGGTCGTACAGCGAGAAGTCCCCGGCAGGGACCTCCTGGACGCCCGCGTCGGCCAGGCGCCGCCAGGTGTCCCGGCGCAGCGCTGCGGCGGTGGTGCGCAGGGACTCGGCACTGACCCGGCCTGCCCAGTAGCCCTCGATCGCCTTCTTCAGCTCCCGGCCGGCGCCCTGCCTGGGGTAGCCGTACACGGTGGCCTGCGGGGTGGCGGTGGAACTCGTTGCCACGGAACTCTCCTTCGCGAGTCGCGGTGCGATCCCGGGAGAGCACGGGGGGCGAAGGAACGGCAGCCGGGGCGCGGCACCATGCGTGTGCCCGCCCGCTCCGCCGACCTGCCCACGAGGTCACCGAGATCACCGCATGCGGGGTGCACGCGGGCAGTGGCAGGTCTTCGGACTCATGGGCACGTCGGACACCCGATGGCTGTCCGGCACCTACTGGCCGTCGCTTCCCGGACCCTCGGGGTCCAGTGCGTGTGACGGCGGTCGTTCCCACTCACCGCTGCGGGGCAGTCCCGGATTCGCACCGGGTTCCCTCTTGCGACGCACCTGCCTGGCCGGCAGGGCGAACCGACTGCGAGGCCCACCCTAGGCCCACGGGCACCCCGCTGTCAGTGATCGTCCGCACATCGGATGGCTTTCCGGACCGGCCGCAGCGCTTTTTGGCCCACAGCGTCGACATGGGCCGGAAAGCTACTGCTCACGCCGCTGACGACACGTTAGTAATACTCCTACGTCCACCAGCCCGTGATCCGATAGGGAGTCACCACCCATGACCCGTCTGCGTACCGCCTGTCTGGCCGCCGGCCTCGCCACCGCCGCGCTCGGCCTGGCAGTGTCCCCCGCCGAAGCCGCTCCCGGCGATGTCACCAATGTCTGCGCCAGCACGCTCACCCCGAGCGGATTCGTCGACGTCCAGTGGTGGAACAGCTCCGGCTGCGGCTCCGGCTTCGAACCGAACGCGAAGCAGATCAAGCAGCTCACCGGTCTCCCGGTCGGCACCGTGGTGAACGCCTGCGCCTCGACCTACCAGCCCGCCGGCTGGGTCCAGGTGAGCTCCTACTACAGCAGCAGCTGCCGCTACTCGGCCGTGCCCAGCTTCAACAACAACGCCTGGCAGCTCAAGCGCGTCTCCTGACACAGCCCCGCCGCAGGCGCGCCGGCGGTCACGGACTCGGTACCGCGCGTCCGTGACCGCCACCTCGCCGGCCCCACGTCCACCGGTGCACCCGCCGGCCGGCCGCTCCTGCGGCGTCCCGGCACGGCCGGAGGGCTAGCCGGTCCCCCCGATCAGCGGAGAGGACACGACGTTGGTGGCGGCGAGTGCGGGACGGACCGCCTTGGCCAGAGCGACGGCATCGCCCACGGCCCAGACGTGGGTGAAGAACAGCCGCGGTTCGTCCGTCAGCCCGTGGTTGTGGAGCTCGACGAGCTCGATGCCGCCGCGCCGCAGTGCCGTGAGCGCCTGCTGGACCTCGCCGGCGACCATGACGAGATCTCCGCTCAGCGCGGCCCGGCCGCCTCCCAGCGGCTGGAAGTTGAAGGCCGAGGTGGCGCCCAGACCGGCGGGCAGGGCATGGCCGTCGTCGACGACGGTCTCGCGACGGACGAAGACACTGGTATAGACCTCGCCGTTGTTCACGCCACCGGCGCCCAGCGCGGCGTCGATACCGGCCGTGTCCAGGTCGAGGGACTTGATCGCAGCAGGCGCGACCGGAGGCGGGGTACCAGTACGGTCGAGCGCCGTGCGCAGCCCCTGGGCCAGCGACGCAGCGTCGTGGCCGTGTGCGCAGACGTGGGTCCACCAGAGGTCGGGGCTCTGCGTCGGCAGGTGCTTGTGGATGGCGGTCTGCGCGATGCCCTGGGCCTGCAGGGCATCGGTCATGCCCTGCAACTCGCTCTCGGTCACCACCAGATCGCCCATCATCAGCGTGCTGCCGTCGCTGTACCGGGCGAAGGACACGTGCGAACCCAGCGCCAGTCCCGGGGAGACGGTGACGCCGCGGGAGACCACGGTCAGGTCCCTGCGCGGGAACGGCGTGTGGTGGTAGGTCCCGCGGATCAGGGTGCCCGTCCGGCCCAGTGCGTGCACGACCTCCTTCCAGTCCCCCTCACCGGTGGGCACCGGCCTGTGCGGCTCCGCCTTGTGCACGTCCTCGGCCGTGGTCTGCGGGGAGCACGCGGCGGCAGCCCCGAGGCCGGCCAGCATCGGCACCAGCCCGGCCGCGCTCAACAGCCGCCGCCGCGCCACACCGGCCCGCGCACGACCCTCCTGATACCGCTGTCCAGTCGTCACACGCACACCTCCAGGGGCCGATGCAAACACAGGAACGGCCTCCTGCGTCGTAGCCACGGCGCCGAGCGGCGGTGATCAACCGGATCGGTCGGCAAGGTGCCGACCGGGGCCGCGCGACCGGTCACGGTCCGGGTCCGCCGGGGCGGCCAGGACAACCCGGTGCGAGCGGGGCGACCGGGGCGACCGGCTCCGCGGACGTCGGCGGGCACGGTCGGGATCAGCCGATGAGTGGGGCCGACCCCGGCTGTGCCCGCCGGTGTCCCAGGTGGTGTCTCGGTTGTCGGTCCTGCGTTGTCAGCCCTGCGTTGTCAGCCCTGCGGCGCCGTCCAGGTGCCCAGGGAGATCTCGGCGGTGATGCCCGGACCGAAGCCGGCCAGCAGCCCGTGGTGGCCGTCCAAGGCCGACTGTTCGTCGAACATCCGGGCCAGGGCGTCGAGCACGACCGCACTGGCGATGTTGCCGTACTCGGTGAGCGTGGCCCGGCTGAACCGGAAGGCCTCGCGCGGCACTTCGAGGAAGTGACTCAGGTCGTCCAGGATCCGTGGGCCGCCCGCGTGGACGATGTAGAAGTCCAGCTTGCCCACGTTCCACTGGTGCTCCTCCGCCACGGAGCGCAGGGCCGGGCTGAGGGGCTCCATCGTCCCCGGGACCCGCTTGTCGAGCTGGAAGTGGAAACCGGTGGAGCGGACCGCGTAGGAGATCCAGTCCTCGGTGTGCGGGATCAGGTACGAGGCGTTGCGCTCCAGCCGGATCCCGGTACCGCCCTCCGCCCGGACCACTGCGGCGGCGATCCCGTCACCGAACAGCCCGTTGGAGAGCAGCGATCCCACGCCCAGGTCGGTGGGCTGGTAGCACAGCGAGCAGAACTCGCAGGCCACGATCAGCACGTTGGCGTCGGGGTAGGCGGTGCAGAAGTCGTGGGCCCGGTTGACGGCGGCACCGCCCGCCGCACAGCCGAGTTGGGCGATCGGCAGCTGCCGGGTCTCCGACCGGAAACCCATCCTGTTGATCAGCCAGGCCGTCAGCGACGGCATCATGAAGCCGGTGCAGGAGACGTAGATGATCAAGTCGATCTGCTGCGGCTCCAGTTCGGCCTGCTCCAGCGCCAGCGACACCACCGCCGGGACGCGGGCCTTGGACTCCGCCTCGTAGACGGCGCTCCGGGCGTCCAGCCCCGGGTGTCTCAGGACCGTCTCGATGGGTTGGATCAGATGTCGTTTCTGTACGCCGGTGTGCTCGATCAGACGCAGCGCCAGGTCCAGTTGCGGATGGTCGCGGTGCAGTCTCCGGGCCAGTTCGAGGGTCTCCTCGTTGGTGATGACGTGGTCGGGGACAGCTATCGCCGGTTTGCACAGAACTGCCATGGGATCTCCTCCTGACGCACGGTGGTCCCGGTACGACCCGGTCGGGGTCGGGGATTCACCAGTCGGCGGCAGCCGCTGCGGGCCGGACGCGCGGAGGTGGCGCGGCGGGGGTCTCGTGAGAGGGGAGCAGACGGACAGACCGTTGAGGATCGGGTACTCGCTGCACGGGCGGACGCACCGCTCGCGACTCGGTTCTGGCCAGCTCAGCCCAATGTACGGGAGGCGGCCCGACCCTGCATGTCGACCCGTGACACCGGCCGCGCCGACCCGGCCGGGGCAACCGGCCGGGTCGGCGTCAGCTGCGGAGCGCGGTCCACCGCCCTCCGCGGTCCTGCGTGGTGTTCTGCGCGCGGTCTGGGTGCTGTTCTGCGTGCGGTCCTGGGGGACCGTCCGGGTGCGGTCCTGGGTGCGGTCTGGGTGCGACTGTGGAGCCGACCGTCACCAGGCCACCGGCAGGGCGAGCGGATAGCGCCAGATCGACGAGGTGTTCCACTGCACTTCCTCGGCGGGCTTTGCCAGCGTGAGCCGGGGAAAGCGCTCCAGCAGCATGCCGAGGGCGATTTCGAGCTCGATGGCGGCGAGCGGTGCGCCGAGGCAGTGGTGCGCGCCCCAGCCGAAGGTCATGTGCGACGGGCTGGTGCGGTCCAGATCCAGCTCGTCGGGCCGGTCGAACTTGCGGCCGTCGCGGTTGGCCGTCAGGTAGGAGACGTGCACGATGTCGCCCGCGCGGATCGTCACCCCGCTCAGTTCGACGTCCTCGGTGGCCACCCGCGGGATGCCGACACCCTTGCGGAAGGGGATGAAGCGCAGCAGCTCGTTGATCGCCTGCGGGAGCATCTCGGGCGTCTCGCGCAGCCGGGCGAGCACGTCGGGCCGGGTGAGCAGGGTGTAGCCGAGGTTCCCGATCTCGTACGTCGTGGTGTCCTGACCGGTGATCAGCAGGACCATGGCCATGACGGTCAGTTCCTGGTCGTCGAGGATCTGGTCTCCGTCACGGGCTGTCGCCAGCGCGCTGATCAGATCCTCACCGGGGTTCCGGCGGCGCTCCGCCGTCAGCTCGGCGAAGTACGCGCGCAGGTCCGCCTTGGCCCGTACCGCGTCGGCCCGGTTGTCCGCGCCGACGTCCATCATCGTCCGGGCGTGGGCGCGCAGCTGCGAGTGGTCGGCGTCGGGGATCTCCAGGACCTCGCAGATCGTGATCAGGGGCAGCGGTCCGGCCAGGTGCTCCATCAGATCGGCCGGCGCGCCGTGCTCCGCCATCCGGTCCAGGAGCTCGCCCACCACGTGCCGGGTCCGCAACTGCATGCGCTCGATGTGGGCGGGCGCGAAGCCCTTGGACACCAGGCTCCGCAGGCGGCTGCTGGCCGGCGGGTCCATCACGTTGATCGCCTCGGCCTGGACGATCGGCTCAGGGGTCATCCGCGGGAAGTCGCGGCCGATGACGGCACTCCGGCTGAAACGCCGGTCGGTCGTCACCGTGCGCACATCGTCGTAGCCGGTGACCAGCCAGGCCTCGCCCTCACCGTAGGGCAGCCGGATCCGGGCGACTGGTTCGTCGTTCAGAAGCTGCCTGAGTGTCGGGTCGAACTCGAGGGCCTCCGCGAAGTCGAATGGGCAGTTCCGAGCGCTGGAGCCGGTGGACATACGGATCTCCTGGTCTGGGCGGTGGGGGGCTGGGTCGGGAGCCCGAGGGGATGGACGGGACACCGGTACCCGATCGGCCGTCGGCGCACACCGGACAGGGCCCGGATGCGCCGGTAGTTCATCCGAGCCGATCAGTGCCCGGGACGCCGCCCAGGAGCACGGCGGACACCCGGGATCGGGGCCGCAGGCCGGTGGCGCCGCCGGTGCTCCCCGTCGACGCGCTCCGCAGGCGTCCTGCCGGCCCGTTCGAAACGGGGAGGGTTGGGCGCAGCCCCGGAGGTCACGCCCGGACGGGACCCATGCGAACCGGCGTGCGGGCCGGCGTGCCGACGGCCCCGTCCGGACTGTCGCGCCCGGCACCGGTCAACTGCTCTTGCGGACAGGTGATTTCAGCGGGGTCCGGCGACGGGGCGAGTGGACTTGCGACCTCAGCCGGTGGTGAGCACCATCCGGAAGCGGGCGGCACCGGAGAGCATCTTCCGGTACGCCTCGGTGGCCTGGTCCAGCGGCATGATCTCGGTCATCGGGTGGATCCCGTGCAGGGCGCTGAACGCCAGGGTGTCCTGTACGTCCTGCGCGGTACCGGACGGGTGGCCGCGCACGGTCCTGGCGCGCATCAGCAGCTGGGCCGGGCTGATCTCCATCGGCTCGGCAGCCGCACCGATGACCACCAGCTCACCACGGTGGGACAGCCCTTCGACGGTCGCCGTGATCGCAGCGGAGTTGGCGGCGGTGGCCAGGACGACCTTGGCGCCGCCGAGGGACTGCAACGCCTCCGCGACACCGGTGCTCGCCGTGCTGTCGATGTAGTGGTGCGCACCGAGCTCGCCCGCGAAGTCGGCCTTGTCGATGCCACGGGCGATGGCCACGGTCTCGAAGCCCATCGCAGCCGCGCACATCACCCCCAGATGGCCCAGGCCGCCGATACCGAGCACCGCGACCAGGTCGCCCGGCCGTGCGGAGCTGCGCCGCAACCCGTTGAACACGGTCACCCCCGCGCAGGCCATCGGGCCCGCGTCGGTCGCCTCCAGCCCGTCGGGGATCCGGGCCAGGGCACCGCTCGGTACGACCACCGCCTCGGCGAAGCCGCCGTCGTACGACCATCCGGGGACCTCAAGGTTCTCGCACACGACGAAGTCGCCCTGCCGACAGGGCGTGCAGTGGCCGCAGCTTCCGCCGAACCAGCCGACCGCCACCCGGTCTCCCACCTGCCACACGCCCTGCGTCCCCTCGCCGAGCTCCTCGATGCGCCCGGCGATCTCGTGCCCGGGGACCACGGGGAACCGGACGCCGGGCAGCATGGCGTCGACGAAGAGGGAGTCACTGTGACAGATCCCGCAGGCCTCCACGGCAACCCGTACGTGGCCGGGTCCCGGTTTCGGGACCTCGCGCTCGACGATCTCGAACGGCTGACCGGCAGCGGCCGCCTGTGCAACTCGATAGGTGCTCATCCGGACTTCTCCCAGGTACTGGCGTGACGGGCAGGTACTGGTGTGACGGGCTCCCGGCACCAGCAGACCAGTTCCGGCCCGATCACGCGCGCCGAGGCGGATCGGGCGGGCCCCCGACTCCGAGACCCCCGTGTCCCGGTGGCCTGCCGGACCGCGCGGCAGACGGGACTGTGACCACGGTCCCTAGGCCGACCGGAGCGGCCGGACGTTCCTCGCGAGCGCGGCGGCCGGCAGCAGAATGCTCGGCTCGTCGCCCGGGTCCTCGGCCACGACGACGCCGGCCGCCCGAATGTCGAAGTCCGGCGGCCAGACCGTGAGGTCGCTTGCCAGCGCGCCCCGCAACTTCGCCCGTGCCAGGTCGGCACCGGTGAGATCGGCTCCCCGGAGGTCGGCCAGCCGGAGATCCGCGCCGGTGAACCTGGCGCCGCGGGCCCGTACCTTGCGCAGGTTGGCCTCCCGCAGGTCGGCCTCGGAGAAATCGGCATCGCGGAGGTCGGACTTGACCATCCGGGCTCCGCGCAGGTCGGCTTCGATGCAGCGGCACTGGTGGAGAATCGACGTCCCGAGTTCCACATGCCGCATGTTGGCCGCGATCAGCGATGTCCTGGTCAGATTGGCCTGGTAGATGCTCGCCGCTTCCAGACAGGCCCCGTCGAAGTTGATGCCGCACAGCCACAGTCCGTCGCAGTCGGCGCGACGAAGGTCGGAGTAGCTGACGTTGAGCCAGTCGGGACGGCGGCCCTCCTGGCACAGGACGCCGAGGGCGGTCAGCGCCACCTGGGCATCCGCGGCGCGGGTCTCCAGTGGGGGCACGGAGTTGACGGAGGTCTCGGCAGACAGGGCCTCCGACCCCTGCGGAGGCCATGGCAGATGAGTCCGAAGGAACGCGGCCATGATCGAGACGATCGGCTCGCGGTCGTGCGCCGAGTGGTCCGCTATCCGCCACAGCGCGTAGAGACCGCCGATCCGCACGTCCAGCTTCTCACTGCCGAGTTGGTCGACCGCCCGGCCGAAGCGGTCGGTGATGTGCCCCTCCCGAGTGGCGTTCAGACTCTCCTGACTGACCCTCAGCTGCCGCCAGGTGGCGTACGCACCGAAGAGGACGACGGCGCCACCGACTGCCTGCAGGAGCGTCGTTCGCACGTTGTTCACGGCCCCGAGCCGTTCGGCGGCCCCGATCCGGGCACCCGCGAGATCGTGGTCGACCACCAGCCCCGGCAGCACCACGACCAGTACGACCAGCGCAGCGAGCCCGGCCGTCACCACCGCCGCCGTCAGAGCAGTGCGGACCCGACGACTCCGAGGTCCGGAAAGCAGGCGGCGTCCCTGGGCAGATCCCCCCGTGTCCATCCCCAGATCATCCCAGGCGGGACGGACCCGGTGTACCCGTTCGGCAGGAGCACCGGCGCACCGGACGGTCGGGGCCGGGCCGGCTGTCGCCCCGCCGGGGAGAGCGAAGGGGGCCGCGGACACCGGGCGCGACCGCGCGGCGCCGTGGCACGGTCAGGTGCTCCAGAGCAGTCATCAGCCGGCCGACCCCGGCTCCGCCCGCCGAACAGGACCTCCGGAGCACGGCTGCCGACCGATCCGCCCAGGCCATTGGCGTACGGCCCGGTCTCCCCTCTACAGTGCCCCGGTAAGGCGGAGTGCTCCGGTTGGGGGCACCCTGCCTCCGGCGCGGGGAGGCCGGATCCGTCGCAGACCGACCTGGTGTCACCACGGACATCGGCTCCACGCTCCGACGAACTGCCGTGGAGCGGCCCTCAGGAACGCCCCGATGCCACAACACCGGCCAGGCAACGAGCGACAGGGTTCCGATGACAACAGACACGACGGATTCCGCCGACCCGTACGCCGACCCGCCGACCGTGCTTCTGCGGATCCCGGCGCAGCGCTCGACCGCCGAACCCGTAACACCCGGGCAGGAGTCTCCGCCCACGGCCTCAGCCGGACGCAACGGGCTGATCATGGCCCTGGGCACGATGGCCTCCCGTGCACTCGGCTTCGTCCGCAGCGCGATGCTCGTCGCGGCGCTGGGCGTCCACGGCATCGGTGACGCCTTCAACATCGCGAACTCGTTGCCCAACACCGTCTACCAGATGCTCCTGGGCGGCGTGCTGGCTTCGGTGTTCGTGCCGGAGCTGGTGCACGCCACGCAGACCCACGAGGACGGCGGCGTCGCCTACACCGACCGGCTGCTGACCATCTGCACGGTCGTGCTCGTCGTGCTGACGGCGGGCGCCTTTCTGGTCGCTCCGCTCATCGTCGACACCTACTCGCCCTACGGCCCCGGTGTGCAGCGCGACCTGACCATCGCCTTCGCCCGCTACTGCCTTCCGCAGATCTTCTTCTACGGCGTCTTCACCCTGCTCGGCCAGGTCCTCAACGCCCGTGACCGGTACGGCGCGATGATGTGGACCCCGGTGCTGAACAACGTGGTCGCAATCGCGGTCTTCGGCCTCTACATCGCTGTCGGCCACCACGCCCGGCAAGCCGACGAGATGACCCCCGACGCGACCATGCTGCTCGGGCTCGGCAGCACCCTGGGCATCGTCGTCCAAGCCCTCGGCGTGCTCCCGTCACTGCGTTCCTCGGGTTTCCGGTGGCGCCCGCGCTTCGACTGGCGGGGAGCCGGACTGGGCAAACCGCTCCGGTCGGCCGGTTGGGCGCTGCTCCTGGTCATCACCACCCAACTGTCCTGGGCGGTCATCAGCCGGCTCAGCGCCGGTGCCGGAGACCGCGCATTCCACGCCGGTCTGAAGCCGGGCCTGGGCAACCTGGCCTACACCAACGCGTACACGCTCTTCGTCGTCCCACAGAGTGTCATCACCATCTCCCTGGTGACCGCGATCCTGCCCCGGATGTCCCGCGCCGCGACCGCCGGTGAACACCCGAAGATCGGCGCCGACCTGGCGCAGGTCCTCCGTACCTCCGCCGCCATGATCGTCCCGGCCACGGTGGTGCTCATCACGCTGGCCCCGCAGATCTCCACGGTCGCCTTCCGACACGGCATGGTCACCGAAGCGGACACCTGGGTGATCGCCCAGGTTCTGATCGCCTTCTCCGTCGGCCTGCCGGCCTTCTGTGCGCAGTACGCCCTCGCCCGGGGCTTCTACGCCATGGGCGACGCCCGTACCCCTTTCTGGCTGACCGTGCTCACCACCGCCGTCAACGCCGGGCTCTCCTGCGCGGCGTACTGGCTGCTCCCGCTGCGCTGGATCATCATCGGCATGGCCGCCGCCCAGACCGTCGCCTGCCTGGTCGGCATCGCCGTCACCGGCCGGATGCTGAGCCGCCGTCTCCGCAACGCCCAACTCCGGCACGTCCCGGCCTCGGCCCCCACCGCCACGCGGCCACGTCTCGAAAGCGGACTGGACGGCGGCGGGGTACTCGGCCTCCACCTGTCGATCACCCTCGCCTGTGTTCCCGGTGCACTGGCCGGGTACTGGATCGCCGCCCGGCTGGACGCCGCCCTGGGTGACGGGACCGCCGGCAGCCTCCTCGGGCTGGTCGCCGGTTCGCTGACCGTACTGGTGTCCCTGTTCGTCCTGGCCCGGCCGTTCGGCGCCGGTCAGGCAGTCGCGCCACTGGCCCGCAGGCTGCGCGTTCCGTACCCGGCCCCGGGCGCCTCGGATGGAAGGCACCGTCGCCGATGAACGCCGTCGGGGGGCCGGTACAGCTGTGCTCAATCCCCGGCGCAGGACCGGCCGGGCGGCACTCGAGCCCCCGACCGACCGAGCCGACCGGCACTGGGCTGCCGCATTGCCCTACGGAAATGATGAATTGATTGAGCATCAGTTCGCCGCGCCCCGGGGTGACGCCAGGCAGCGAAGCAGGCGGTACGGACGGTGCGGTGGCAGGAGGCGGCCCGGTTCGTGAGCCGCTCCTCCACCGGGTCGGCGGGGAGCAGCTGTTGAGCTGGGTGGGCCGTCAGGACTGGTGGGCGTCCTCGGCCGTGCGCAACTGGGCCAGCTCCGCCTCCAGAGCCTCGATCCGGGCCTCCAGCTGCTGCTTGTCCCGTACGGCGTCCGCGTAGCCCTCCTTGTGGCGCTTGGCGATGTGGCTGAGCGTGTCGACGCGGTCGGCGAAGGCGTCCCGTTCGGCGGCGATCGGCTGGACGACGTGCTCGGCGACGGTGGCCGCGATCCAGTCCGCCCAGTTGCTGATGTGCTGGGCGCCTCCGGGACCGTGGAGTTGGGCGTCCTGCAGACCACTGAGCATGGCGGGGCGAATGGTGTCGGCGATCCGCTGGGCAAGAGCGGTCTGCTCGCTCACGGCGTCTCCTTCTTCAGTGGTCGGACTTCGGTGGTCGGACGGGTCGGCCGTCGCCGTCGACGGTCTCCTCGGCACCATTGTGAAGGCCGAGGCAGTCGTCGTGTCCGCAGGCCGGGGGCACGGGGTCCGAGTTTTCCGCTCGTGCGACGGTCGCCGGGGCACTGTCCACGGCTGTGGTGGCGTGCGCGGGCCGTGTTCCCACGCGTAGACGGGTGCGGGCCGCACCGAACCGCGCGTACGCATGCTGCGTCGTTCCCCGCCGCTCGGGGACAGCCGACGCGGATACCGGATGCCGGATGCCGGACGGTCGGCGCGGGGACGTTCACCTGCTTGCCCGCTCGTCGCCTCGGAAACGGTCTGCGGGGGGTCGGCAGGGAGGGTAGCAACCGGTCCAGCCGGTGGAGAGGTGCGGACGGCGGGGAACGGCCCGGCTCAGCTGCACCAGAAGAGGAAGTGGGTGCAGCTCGGCGACGGCGACGGCGCGGGTTTCGTCGGGTGAGGGGAGGTGGACGGCTTCGGTGCGGCCGTCGCGGAGGCGGTCGCTGCCGAGACGGTGGGGGCGGGTGCCGAGCTGGACGGGGAACCGCTCGGCCGTGGGTGGGCTCTGGACCTGGCCGCTCCGGCCGACGGCGAGGTGCTGGGGGCGGTCGTCGACGGAGTGGGCGGCGCCGTCTGGAGGGCCACCTCCGGTCCGTTGTCCTCGGCGGCGGGCGTGGGGGCCGGCCCGGCCGGCGCGCCGGACTGCGGCGGGGTCAGCGCCAGCACGCCCGCGCCGCCGAGCACCAGCGCCACCGCCGTGGCCGCGAGCACCCGCCCCCGACGCCGGGACCTGCGTCTGCTGCGCCGGTTGCGGCGGGCCCCGGCCGGCCCGGACGGCGGCCCGGTGACGGAGCCCGGGTGTTCGGCCGGTCCGGGCACGGATCCGGCGAACGGGGCCTGGGCGGAGGCCGGCGCACCGCAACCGGGACAGGACAGCGCACCGTTGAGGTGGCGGCGGCAGGGTGCGCAGTAGTCCATCGTCGTCTTTCCGTGCTCTGTGCTCTGATCGGTGCGTTTCGGCGCTCCGTCCGCCGCTCTGTCTCGCGCCTCGGACGCGTTCGGCGCCCAGGAGACAGTAGGCACGGCACCCGATCGACCGACAGGTGCCAGATGTGAGGCTTTGGGAGAGACCCCATGGTGGTGGCGGCGCTGCTGGCGGGCATCCGAGCGGGCGAACACACCGAAAGCCGCGCCGCCGGCCCCGCCGACGGCCCACCCGGCCTCGCTGCCGACCCCGGGCCCGCACGGAAGGGTCCCCGCCGACTGGCGGCTGCACCGACCCGGACCGCGCGATCCGGCCTGCTCGGCGGAGCCCGCCCTACCCGGGGCGGGCCGACGCGCTCAGGCCGGTGGAGCCGACGTGCTCAGGCCGGTGGGGCCGGCAGACGCGGGTCGGTGACTCCTCCGGGGCAGGCGAGCGCGGCGACGTCCCAGCCGGCGCGAACGGCTCCGGCCTGGTAGGCGCTCTCGTAGAAGGCGATCACCGCCGCTCGCGGGTCGGCCTCGGCGCGCGCCGCGTCGTACCGCAGCACCGCGAGGTGGCTGCCGTTGCGGGCGGCCCACTCCGCGGACGTGGGCGTGAGCGGTTCGCCGGCCAGTTCCGCCGGCTCTGGAGCCGTGTACGAGTAGAAGGCCGGTTCGCCGAAGGCGGCGTCGCCGAACCAGAACCCGAAGCTGACCACCTCCCGGGAGTACGCCTCCCTGGTCACCGGGTCCACCTGCGGCGGCTGGTCGACGACACGCTGGGAGAACCAGGTGTTGGCGATGTCGAAGGTGTGCCAGAAGTGGTGGACCGGGCTGACCTTCCCCGAGTAGCGCGCCGCGAACTCCTCCAGTACCAGGGCCACTTGGCTGAGCACCTGCCAGTAGCGGTTCGCCCAGGCGGGGTCGTAGCTCGCGTGCTCGAAGTCCTCGGCGAACGGCCGGGCGGCATCGGGCAGGTCGAAGGGGTGTGGAAGGGCGATCTCGACCCGGACGCCCAGCGCTCCGAGCGCGTTGAGCAGCTCCCGGTGGAACGAGGCCACGGACTGGCCGAGGAGCGGGAAGGAGACCGTCCCGCCGTCCACCGTTGCGACGACCAGTCGGTGGGCGACGAAGTCGAAGTCGATGGCGAAGATCGGACTGCCGTCGGCCCGGCCCATCGGCCGCGTGGTGATGCCGCGTCCGGTCAGGTGGAACGGGACGTTCCACCAGTGGTTGCGCCGCACGCTCGCCGCGAGGCGGACCTTGCCCACGATCTGGGCGAAGCGGTGCAGCGTCTCCTTGGTGTCACGCCACTCGGCGAGCGGCATCGGCGGGAACAGCTCCACGGTGTCTCCCTTCCCGGCCATCCGGTGCACTCCCATGATGACCACGCGGGACGGGTGCGGCACCTGCGCCGGGGCTCGGGGCAACGGTGCGCCCCGGGCCCCGGCGCACGGCGGATCCGCGGCCCGCGGCCCCTGCCGTCCGGTCCTTCCAGCAGGCGCTGCGGACGCGTCCCTGCGGGGACCGGCCCGGGAAACCCCGGGCTGCCGCAAGCGGGTTGCGAGGCGTGCGGAACGTATTAGCGTGGCAGGCGGGACGTCGTCGCCCGAACGGGAGATGGGCCGATGGCCACTCTGATCGCCGTCAACGTCGGACTGCCGAAGGATGTCGCCTGGCGGGGCGGGACCACACGCACCGGCGTCTGGAAGCAGCGCGTCACCGGCCCCCGGATGGTCCGGCGGCTGAACGTGGACGGCGACGGCCAGGGCGACCTGACCGGGCACGGCGGTGAGCAGCGCGCCGTGCTGGTCTACCAGATCGACTCCTACCGCTACTGGCAGCGGCACCTTCGGCGGGACGACTTCGTGCCGGGCCAGTTCGGCGAGAACTTCACCGTGGACGGGCTGTCCGACGACGAGGTGTGCATCGGGGACCGCTACCGGATCGGGAGTGCGGTCTTCGAGGTGACCCAGCCACGCGTGACGTGCTACCGCGTGGGCCTGCGGATGGGGGAACCGCAGATGGCCGCCCTGCTGGTGTCCCACGGCCGGCCGGGGTTCTACCTCCGCGTCCTCGACGAAGGGCTGGTGGAGGCCGGCGACGAGATCGTCAAACTCTCCTCCGGCCCCGAGGAGATGACCGTCGCGGAGATGGACGCGCTGCTCTACCGCCCCGGACGCTCCCGACCGCAACTGGAGCGTGCCCTGCGCATCCCGGCACTCAGCCCCGGCTGGCGGACATCGCTGCAGGCCCTGCTGGACAGCGAGATCCGTGCACCCGGCGCGGCAACCGGAAATGTCGGGCTGACCGCGGCGGCCGGCGGCCCACCCCCCGCGTGGCCCGGGTTCCGCCGGCTCAGGGTCACCCGCATCGGAGCCGAGAGCGCCGACATCTTCTCGCTGAGCCTGGCCTCGACCGACGGCAGTCCCCTTCCGCCGGGACTGGCCGGGCAGTTCCTCACGTTGCGGCTGCGGCCGGAGGCCGGGGGTGCGCCGTTGATCCGCAGCTACTCCCTGTCCGGGCGACCGGGCGCCGCGGAGTACCGGATCAGCGTGAAACAGGAGCCGCGCGGCGCCGCCAGCACCCATCTGCACCGGCACGTCGAGGTGGGTGACCTGCTCGAAGTCGCCGCGCCGCGGGGCACCTTCGTCCTGGCGAACGGCGACGGGCCCGTCGTCCTGCTGTCCGCCGGTGTCGGTGCCACTCCGGTGCTCGCCATGCTGCACGCACTCGCCGACGCGCGCTCCGCGCGTGAGGTGTGGTGGCTGCACGGGGCCCGGGACGGCGACAACCACCCGTTCGCCGAGGAGGTGCGTGCCCTGCTGGCCCGGCTGCCGGGCGGGCGGTCGCACATCTCGTTCAGCAGTCCCCGCAGCGTTGACCGCCCGGGCATCGACTACACGGCGGTGGGACGGCTCTCCGCTCAGCAGCTCCACGACCTCGACCTTCCCCGGGACGCGAACGCCTACGTCTGCGGTCCGGCCGCGTTCATGCAGGACATGACGGCTGCTCTGGAGGCCCGCGGCCTGGCGTCGGCCCGCATCCACACCGAGACCTTCGGCGCGGTGTCCGCCATCACACCCGGTGTGGTCCCCACTCCGGTCCGGCCGCCGCACCTGCCCGACCGTCCTCCCGGGGAGGCGCCCGGCCCGACCGTCTCGTTCGCCCGCAGCGGCCTCAGCCTGCCGTGGCATCCCGGCTACGGGACCCTGCTCGAACTCGCCGAGGCATGCGACGTACCGAGCCGGTGGTCCTGCCGCACCGGCGTCTGTCACACCTGCGAGACCACCGTGCTCTCGGGAGTGGTCGAGTACTCCCCGGAGCCCATCGACGCACCGGCCGAGGGCAACGCCCTCGTCTGCTGCTCACGGCCCTCGACGGACCTCGTGCTGGACATGTGACGGCGGCCCCCGGACACGGGTGCGGCCGGGACGACGCCACGGTCACCGGCCGGGCTTCCGCATCCGGCCGGGCCGGGGGCGGGAGCCGAACCTTCGCAGCCTTCGCGGGTTCGCAGGAAACGGTTCGCAGAAGCTGGCATCCGTCCACCGGTGACGGCACGTCCGGAGCCTGCCAGAGTCGGTGACGCGGCCGGGCGACGTCCAGCTGACAGCCCGAACCACCAGGCGGAGCAGCCCTGGTGGCCGGGTGTCCGGGGCACGACGTCCAGCGGTCTCGCGCCGCGGCCCGGCGCCGCCCGGCCGTGTACCCGCCCGGTGGGGCGGGTGGCACCACATCCTTCGCAACGAGTATCCCGGGGAGCGGATCATGACGCAGTCGGTTCGGCAACAGCAGGCGGCGAAGGCGGCGGAGCTGGCCCGGTCGTGGTCCTCGGACCCGCGTTGGGCCGGCATCGAGCGCACCTACGGCGCGGCCGATGTGGTCCGCCTGTCGGGCAGCGTCCAGGAGGAGCACACCCTGGCCCGGCGCGGGGCCGAGCGGCTGTGGCGGCAGCTGCACGAGGAGGAGTACGTGCACGCGCTCGGTGCCCTGACGGGTGGTCAGGCCGTGCAGATGGTGAGGGCCGGGCTGAAGGCGATCTACCTGTCCGGCTGGCAGGTCGCCGCCGACGCCAACCAGGCCGGCCAGACGTACCCGGACCAGAGCCTGTACCCGGCCGACTCCGTTCCCCGGGTGGTGCGTCGGATCAACAACGCGTTGCTGCGCGCGGACGGGATCGACGCGGCGGAGGGCACCGAGGGCGGCCCGGACTGGCTGGTGCCGATCGTCGCGGACGCGGAGGCCGGGTTCGGCGGCCCGCTGAACGCCTTCGAGCTGACCCGGGGCATGATCGCGGCCGGCGCGGCGGGCATCCACTACGAGGACCAGCTCGCCTCCGAGAAGAAGTGCGGCCACCTCGGCGGCAAGGTGCTGGTGCCGACCGCGCAGCACATCCGCACCCTCAACGCGGCCCGGCTGGCCGCCGACATCGCGCAGGTGCCGACCGTGATCGTGGCCCGTACCGACGCGCTCGCCGCCAACCTGCTGACCACCGACGTGGACGAGCGCGACGCCCGGTTCTGCACCGGTGAGCGCACCGCCGAGGGGTTCCACCGGGTCGAGCCGGGCATGGCGCCGGTGATCTCGCGCGGCCTGGCCTTCGCCCCGTACGCGGACCTGCTGTGGGTCGAGACCGGCACCCCGGACCTCGCGCAGGCCCGCGAGTTCGCCGAGGCGGTGAAGGCCGAGCACCCGGACAAGATGCTCGCCTACAACTGCTCACCCTCGTTCAACTGGAAGGCCGCCCTGGACGACGACCAGATCGCCAAGTTCCAGCGGGAGTTGGGCGCGATGGGCTACCGCTTCCAGTTCATCACGCTGGCCGGCTTCCACGCCCTGAACCACTCGATGTTCCAGCTGGCACGCGGCTACGCGGAGCACGGTATGACCGCCTACGTCGACCTCCAGGAGGCCGAGTTCGCGGCCGTGCCGGACGGCTACACCGCCGTGAAGCACCAACGCGAGGTCGGCACCGGGTACTTCGACCAGGTCAGCACCGCGCTCAACCCGAACGCCGAGACCCTCGCCCTGACCGGCTCCACCGAGGCCGAGCAGTTCCACTGACCCGTCCCGGTGGCCGCCCCTTCGGCGCGAAGGGGTGCTCCACGGCCGCCGTCCACCCGGGCCGGGGCCTCGTTGAGGGGCGAGGCCCCGGCCCCACACCCCTTGGAGAGCCGGATGACCCTGACCAGCCGTATCGAGATCGTCGGCGAGCGCGAGGAGCGGTTCGAGGAGATCCTCACCCCCGAGGCCCTGGAGTTCCTGGCCCGCCTGGACGGCGCCTTCGCCGGGCGCCGCACCGAACTGCTCGCCGAACGCCGCCGCCGCGCGGCCCTGCTCGCGGCCGGCGGCACCCTCGACTTCCTCCCGCACACCCGCGCCGTGCGGGAGGATCCCACCTGGCGGGTCGCCCCCGCCGCACCCGGCCTGGCCGACCGCCGGGTGGAGATCACCGGGCCGCCCGAGCGCCGGATGACGGTCAACGCCCTCAACTCCGGCGCCAGGGTGTGGCTCGCCGACTTCGAGGACGCCACCTCCCCCACCTGGCACAACATCGTCTCCGGCCAGCTCAACCTGCTGGACGCGGTCGAGCGGCGGATCGACGACACCACGCAGGACGGCCGGCGCTACCGGATCGGCGAGCACCCGGCGACCATCGTGGTCCGCCCCCGTGGCTGGCACCTGGAGGAACGGCACCTGCTGGTCGACGGCCGCCCGATCGCCGCCGCCCTGGTCGACTTCGGCCTCTACCTCTTCCACTGCGGGCGACGGCAGACCGAACGCGGCAGCGGCCCGTACTTCTACCTCCCCAAACTGGAGAACCACCTCGAAGCCCGCCTGTGGAACGACGTCTTCACCTTCGCCCAGGCCGAGTTGGGGATCGCCCACGGCACCGTCCGCGCCACCGTGCTGATCGAGACGATCACCGCCGCGTTCGAGATGGACGAGATCCTCCACGAGCTGCGCGAGCACGCCGCCGGACTCAACGCGGGCCGCTGGGACTACCTGTTCAGCCTGATCAAGAACTTCGCCGCACACGGCCCGCGCTTCGCCCTGCCCGACCGCGCCCGGGTCACCATGACACAGCCGTTCCTGCGGGCCTACACCGACCTGCTGGTCCGCACCTGCCACCGGCGCGGCGCCCACGCCATCGGCGGCATGGCTGCCGCCATCCCCAGCCGCGACCCGGCTGCGAACGCGGTGGCGCTGGCCAAGGTCCGCCTCGACAAGGAGCGCGAGGCCGGCGACGGCTTCGACGGCTCCTGGGTCGCCCACCCCGCCCTGGTCGCCACCTGCCGACAGGTCTTCGACGACGTGCTCGGCGAGCGGCCGAACCAACTCGACCGGGGCCGCGAGGACGTCGAGGTCACCGCCGCCGACCTGCTCGCCGTCCACCGCACCGCCGGCTACCCGACCACCGAGGGAGTGCGCTCCAACGTGGCGGTGGCGCTGCGCTACCTCACCGCCTGGCTCGGCGGCTCCGGGGCCGTCGCCGTCTTCGGGCTGATGGAGGACGTCGCCACCGCCGAGATCGCCCGCTGCCAGCTCTGGCAGTGGCAGCACCACTGCTCGCCGCTCACCGGCGGCTCCTACGTGACTCCGGCCATGGTCCGGCGGCTGATCGACGCCGAACGGGCCGCACTGCTCGGCGAAGGCGCCGACCCGGTCCTGGTCGACGACGCCGTCCGGATCCTGGCGGAGACCGCGCTCGGCGAGCAGCTGCCCGCCTTCCTCACCCCCGACGCCTACACCCGCCACCTGGTCAGGTCCGCCGCACCGGCCTCCTGACCCGGCCCGACGCCAGAAAGGCACACCCCCATGAACGAGATCCGCCGGGTCGCCGTGGTCGGAGCCGGACAGATGGGCTCCGGCATCGCCGAGGTCTTCGCCCGCGCCGGGCTGTCCACCGTCGTCTGCGAGAACGGCCCGGACGCACTGCGCGCCGCCCGCCACCGGATCGACCGCTCACTGCACCGCGCGGTCGAACGCGGTCGCATCACCCCCGGCCAACGCGAGGACGCCTGGACGCGGCTGCTGTTCGCCGACGACCTGGAGGCGCTGGCCGACCGTCAGTTGGTGGTCGAGGCCGTGGTCGAGGACGAACGGGTGAAGGCCGGGGTCCTCACCGTTCTCGACAAGGTGCTCGCCGACGAGCAGGCCGTCCTCGCCACCAACACGTCGGCCATCCCCGTCACCCGGCTCGGTATCACCACCACCCGCGCCTCGCACACCCTGGGCCTGCACTTCTTCAACCCGGCACCGGTCATGCCGCTGGTCGAACTGGTCTCCTCGCTGCACACCGACACCACGGTCCTCAACCGCGTCGAGTCCTTCGCCAAGGATACCCTCGGCAAACACGTCATCCGCTCCCGCGACCGGGCCGGCTTCGTCGTCAACGCCCTGCTGGTACCGTACCTGCTCGCCGCGATCCGGATGGCCGAGGCCGGCCACGCCACCGCCGCCGACATCGACGACGGGATGGTCCACGGCTGTGCCCACCCGATGGGCCCGCTCCGACTCGCCGACCTGATCGGTCTGGACACCGTCCAGGCCATCGCCGAGTCGCTGTACGACGAGTACCGGGAGCCCCTCTACGCTCCCCCGCCACTGCTCGCCCGGATGGTCGAGGCCGGACTGCTCGGCCGCAAGGCCGGCCGTGGCTTCCACGCCTACACCTCGGGCGCCTGACCAGCGGACCGTGCAGAGCCGGTGGGGCCGCAGGCCCCCGGTAAGGCCCTGTCGTCCGCCGAGCGGCCCGCCGAGGCCGACTCGTCCGAGAAGGAGGACGACCTGCGGCGTCCGGGCCCGGTTCGACGACGGCCGGCTCGAGACTGCGGATGCTGCGGTCACCGAGCGGCCGAAGGCGCTGCCGGAGTCCGGAGGCATCCGAGAAGTCCCGACCGCCCCCGCATGCTCGACACCGTGATCCTGGTCCGCCCCGCGTACGCACGTTCTCGACCGGTCCGGTTGAATGGTCGGGTGGAAGAACACGGGGAGCAGCGGAGGCGGGTCCCCTTCGGCCCGCCTCGGGAGATCGTCCTGCTGGCGACGCCGGGCGGCTGGCGTCACAGCGTCACCACCACGGACGGCGCACTTGTCTGCGGCCGGGTTCCCCAGGTGGCCGTCGACGCCGATGCCGAGCAGGCCAAGGACGCTGCCGCCGCGATGATCATGGGTCTTGGGCACGAGTTCCACGGGATCGTCCTCGAAGTCAGCTGGGAGCCCGGACGGTCGGCCGGCTCCTGGAACGGCCGCGTCCGCCAGGGTCCTGGACCGTGCCCGACGGAACCCGGCCCACCCGACGCCGGGACCTGAACGACGACCGCTCCCCGGGCCCCGGTCTCTGCCCGGCCGGGGCCCGGGCTCATCCCACACCCCCGACGGCACGCCGACCCGGGCGACCGCAGTCCAAGGCCCTTGTCCGGGAACCGCGTTGGGACGTCCGGCTCCGGCGTCCGGCATGACGTGATGAGGAGGACCACCCATGGAGTTCCTGGTCGACATGGTGACCACCGTTCCGGAGGGCACGTCCGAGCAGGCCGTGGCCGAGATCCGGACCCGGGAGGCGGCGCGGTCACGGGAGTTGGCGGCGCAGGGAAGCCTGCTGAGGCTGTGGCGCCCACCGCTCGCCCCCGGTGAATGGCGTACCTGGGGCCTCTTCAGCGCCGACGACGCGGACCAGCTGGAACAGGTACTCGCGTCGATGCCACTGCGGGTGTGGCGACACGACACGGTGACGCCGCTGTCCCCCCACCCGAACGACCCGGGCCGGTAGCGGCGCCCGACGCCGAACCGGTGGTACCGCCGCCGACGCACCGCGCGGCGCCCGTGAGCCCAGATCCCACCCGACAGGAGTACCCCCGATGAACAGCGCCACGGACAGCGAAGCGATCCTGCGCGGCGTCCTCGACCGGTGGAAGGCGGCTGTCGACGCGCACGAACCGCAGCTCGTCGCGTCCCACTTCACCGAGGACGCGATCTTCCAGGGACTGCACCCCTACAGCGTCGGACGGCAGGGCGTCGCCGACTACTACGAATCCCAGCCGCTCGGAATGACGGCCGAGTACCGGATCCTCGAAACCAGGCGGCCCGCCGCCGACCTCGTGCTCGGCTACCTGGGCGTCGACTTCTCGTTCACCGACCGGCCCACGCTGGGCGTCTGTCTCGGTGTACTGCTGAGGCGCGCGGAGGACGGCTGGTACATCAGCCACTACCAGGTCTCCCGCCTCGGCTAGCGGCCCGGTCCGAGGTCAGGCCGGTGACGGAGGCACGGCTCGGGCTTCTCGGGCCGGGCGATCCAGGTCCCGACACCGGTCACACCAGCCAGACCGGTTGCACCGATCACACCAGCCACACTGGTTGCACCGGTCGCACCGGTCGCACCGGCATCGTCCCGGCCGCAAAAGCACGGTGGACCCTTCCGGCAGGTGGCCGGCGGCCGAGCTGCGCGGCCAGGGCCGGGGAGCGCCGACGGGCTGTGGCTCCAGCCCGTCGCGCGGGGCGCACACCTCGGGGCTACCGGGCGGCGAGTACGTCCCAGACCCCGGGGTCCTCGAATCCCAGGGCCCACAGGCCGCTGTTGCGCACCCCGTACTTCTTCAGCACCGCCAGATGGGCGGCCGTCCCGTTCGCGTCCTGGTACCAGACCTCGTGGCGCTTCCCGCCGTCGGTGTAGCCGAAGTGCGGGGTCCCGGAGGCGGTGTCGAAGTGGTAGTCCGCCTTCCGTTCCCTGCGCAGCGCCTCGGCCTCCTTCGAGGTCACGTGCCTGGCCCGGTCCGTGGAACCGACGGTCCAGTCCCAGCCGTAGGCGGGCAGCGCGACTTCGAGCTTCTCGCGGGGGACGACGCCCGTGGCGTAGCCGAGGAACTCCTCGTACCAGGCGGTCGACGAGAGCGGTCCCGGCTTGTCCAGCGCGTTGTGGAGGTTGTAGCCCATGATCCGCAGCCGGTCGGCGACCTTGCCCAGCTGCGCGTAGTCGTAGGCGTGTCCGTCGAGGAGGGTGTGCGGCATGACCGTGACGACGCACTGCTTGTTCCTGGTGTGCAGCCGGGTGCAGAGCTCGGCGGTCAGCGCGTCGTAGCCGACCCGGACCTGCTCACGCAGCTGTTCGTCCTCGGTCTCGGCCATCCGTTCGTAGTCCAGGTCGAGGCCGTCGTACGCGGAGCTCTCGGCGATGTCCATCAAGGCGTCGGTGTGCGCCGTGCGGCGGGCCGGGTCGCCCAGGAGTTCCGCCATGGCTCTGGCGTCGAGGGTCTCGATGACGGTGGGCACGACCCTGATGCCCTTGGCGTGCAGCCCGTCGACCATCCGCCGGTCCCCGGCGCCCGGGTAGCCGTTGACGGTGGTGGCGGACGTGGCCTCGTACCAGAACGGGCTCACGGTGTGGAGCTGGGAGGCGTGCTGGAGGGCGTCCGCGTAGGCGGTGTCGCTGCCCCAGTACGGCAGCCAGGCCGAGGTCGAACGGGCGGGGGCGCGGTCGTCGGCGGCGGGGCCGGAGTCCGGACCCGGGGAGGCGTTCCCGGCCATGGCGGGGCCGGCCGCCAGGACGAGGGCGGTGAGGACGCCCGCGGTGCGTACGCGCGAAGTCAGTGCGGTCTTCATGCCCCGACCTTCGTGGACCTGGCGGGTTCGTCGCGACCGCCCCGCTGGACCGGTGCTCCAAGGTGACCGAATGGCGCATCGGCACAGCACCTCCGTACCCGCGCCCCGTACTCCGCACCGCCGTTACGGCGGCCCTGCGAGGGTGTCGGGCCATGCCATCCTTCAACAGCGGTACTTGACGGACCGTCAGTCAAATTTCCACGTTCTCCGGTGCCGGAGGAACCGTGCCGCAGCCGCACCGGGACCGGCTGCCTGCCGGCGACCGCGCCGTCGCCGCCCGTGGGCTCGTCGTGCACCTGCGCGGGCGTCGACGTGCCCGGGTGCGGATGCGTGAGGCCGTGGCCGCCGGGTCACGTCCTCTGCCGTCCCCCGCTTCAACTGCCCGTTCCACCGGAGAGCTTGATCCCCGGCGGAGACGTGGTCCGGCGAGGCCGACCGGGCTGGGGACAGCAGCAGCGGCGGCAGCGGTAGCAGCGGCGGCCCGTGCGGCTGTACGCCGCGCAGGTGGTCCCGGTCGCGAGGCGGTGGCGCGAGCCTGCGCTGCCGGCGCGGACGACTCGGCTTAAGGTCGACCTGGTGCATCGGCCCTTCGAGGTGGCGGCCGTGCGCCCGCCGTCGGGAGCCGAGTGGAAGGACCTGGGATGAGGGCCAGCACAGACCCGCGGGACGCCGTCTCGAACACCGGGCTCCCGGGGAGGCTGCGGCACGCGGCCGACACCCGTCTGTCGCCGACGAAGCGGTCCCTGCTGGTGACCTGGATCGCCTTCGGCACCACCTTCGGCACCACTCGGCTGATCACCCACGGCATCCGGAACGGCTGGCTGCCCTGGGGCAACATCTCGGCGGGCGGGAAGCACCTGCACCACTACAACTTCGGCATCGCGGCCCTGGCCGGCGTGGGGCTCGTCGCGGTGCGGGGCGACCGGAAGGCCGTCGGGCATCCGCTGGTGGCCGGGGTCTACGGGGCCGGCGCGGCGCTGATCGCGGACGAGTTCGCCCTGCTGCTGGACCTGCAGGACGTCTACTGGGCGCAGGAAGGGCGGGTCAGTGTGGACGTGGCCTTCGGCATCATGGCGGGACTCGGTACCTACCTGACCGCCGCACCCTTCTGGCACGAGATCGCCCGGATCGCCCACCGGCAGGTCACCGGCTGAGTCGCCCGTCGCAGGCCCGCCGGACAGTCCCCGTGCCGCCCCGGACGGGCACCCCGGACGGCCGGACGGGCCTGGAGCACGGGCGGACTTCCCCGGCCGCCCGGACGCGGCGAATGCGGCGATGCGGCGATGCGGGCCGCCGGTCGGACCTACTGCAGGATGTTCACCGCCCGGGCGACCACCAGCACCACGGTCACCAGGGACACCGCGGTCTGAAGCATCATCAGCATCTTCGCCCAGACGGAGAGCGGCATGGTGTCGGTCGGGCTGAAGGCCGTGGCGTTGGTGAATGCCACGTACAAATAGTCGAGGAAGGTCGGCTCCCACCCCGTGGGGGCGAGCTCGTGCGCCTGCATCTGCGGGAAGAGGAAGTCGGGGTAGTTCTTGTCCCCGCGCGCCCGGGCGGCCGGACCGCCGCGGTCCCACTCCCAGTACCACAGCGCGAAGGCGATCACGTTGGTCGCCCAGATCGCCCCACCGGTGCCCAGCAGCGCAGGAGCCGTGGTGCCGCCCGAGGCGTGCAGCAGCTCACGGACCAGCTTCACGGCCGACCAGCCGTTGGCCAGGCTGATCGCCGCCACCAGGCAGAGGCTCACCGCGCGAAGCGACCTCGACGCATGGTCGACCCTGCGGTGCGGGTTCAGGCCGGCCAGCGCCACCAGCAGCGCCACCTCCAGCACCGGCAGCATCCAGTGCGGGTGGATCGTCAACCGGGACGGCAGGAAGAGCTGGAGGGCGACCGCGACCAGGATCGACCCGGTCACCGCCCAGCGCTGCTCGCCCTCGGTGGCCCGGCGCCAGGCCGGCTCGACCGGCACCGCGCCTTCGGGGGCACGCCACGACACGAGCATGGCCTCGATCCGGTCCAGCCGCCGGTGCAGCTCCTCCAGGCCTTCGGATCCGCGGCCCGCCGTCGCGGGCTCGCCCGAAGGCTTCGAAGGGTCCCCCGTACCGGAGTTGTTCTCGCTCATGGCGATCATTGTGCGGTACGCAGGTGCCTACCGGTGATCGGAGCGGCAGCGCGGGAGGCGGGCGTCAGCCGACACGGTTCCGCTCGATCGGCCACCGCCCCGGCCGGCTCCCCCTGCCGGACTCCCCGCCGACTCCTCACGGCGGCAGCGGTGGCCGGCGGGCGGGGTCCCGGATCGGCCGGGCGGTCCCGTCCTACCGGCCCTCCTGCCGGTCCGCCGGGCCCTTCAGTTCGACCGTGTTGCCCTGGGGGTCGTAGAGGTACACCGACGGGCCGGTGCCGAGGGCTCCCTTGCGGGTGCCGAGCGGTCCGATGCGGACGCCGTGCGCCCGTAGGTGCTCCAGGATCGCGGGTTCGTCGTAGTGGGCGAGGCGCAGACACAGGTGGTCCATGTTGTGCCCTTGCGCCCCCGGGGCCCGACCGCCCTGCAGTCCGAGCCTGCCGTCCACCCGGACCAGGTCTATCAGCGAGGCACCGGCCCTGAGTTGGACCATCCCGAGGTCGTCGCGGCGGGTGTCGACGGAGCAGCCGAGGACGTCGCAGTAGAACCGTTCCATGGCCTCCGCATCGATGACGCGGAGAACAACGTGGTCGATGGCGTCGATCTCGATCATTTCGGCTGCGCTCCCTGGTGTTTCCCCGGTGACGAGTCCGCCGGAGGCGGCGGGGGTGATGTCTTCCATGGTCCGCCCGGCACCGAGGCCCATCAAGGCGTGATCACGATAGGATCGTTGAGTCGAGCTAAACGATGGGGGCGACATGTGGGAGCGGCACGAAATCGAGGTGTTCCTGACGCTCGCCGAGGAGCTGCACTTCGGTCGCACCGCGACGAGGTTGCGGCTCACCACCGGGCGGGTCAGCCAGACCGTCAAGAAGCTCGAACACCGCATCGGGGCGCCCCTGTTCGAGCGGACCAGCCGTGTCGTCCGCCCGACGCCGATCGGCCGGCGGCTCGCCGAGGAGCTGGCACCGATCGTCGCCGACCTGGAGCAGGCGCTGGGCCGGGCGGCCGAGGCCGGGCGCGGCGTCACCGGGGTCCTGCGGGTCGGGTTCATGGGCGCGGGCACCGAACAGCTGCTCCTGAAGGCCGTCGGCCTGTTCACCTCCCGCCACCCCGACTGCGAGGTCCGCATCCACGCGGCCCAGATGGTCAACTCCCGGCCGCACCTGCTGGACGGCAGCATCGACCTCGTCGTCGCCGGGTACCCCTACCCGGGCATGGCGTGCGGTCCCGCCCTGCTGTCCGAGCCGCGGATGCTCGCGGTGTCCGCCGACCACCCGTTGGCGCGGCGGGAGTCGGTGTCGCTCGAGGACCTCGCCGACCATCCGGTGATCCAGCTCCCCGCCGACCTGGCCGAGGAGTTCCGGCAGGACCGTACGCCCAGCCGCACGCCGTCGGGACGGCCCGTCCGACAGGGGCCGGTGGGCCACGGCTTCGCCGAGATCCTCACCCTCGTCGCGATGGGCCGGGGCGCCTACCCCGTCGGCGAGAACGCCTCCAGGTACCACCCCCGCCCCGACATCGCCTACGTCCCGTTCCACGACGCCCCGCCCGTCCGGTGGGGGCCGGTCTGGCCGGAGGCCAACTCCACCGCACGCGTCCTGGAGTTCGTCAGAGCCGCCGTCGACGCCAACTGCGGCAGCGCGTAGCCGGAACCCGGCGACTCCGGCCGGAACACCGTCCAGCGGGCCACCCGGCCCGCACCCGACCGACCGCCCTCCGCACTCCGTGCGCCCTACACGGGCATCACCCGACTTCCGTGTCGCCGCCGTGAAGTGACGGCGAGTCAGGAATGATCGACGGTCGGGCGGCACCCGCCGCTCAGGCCGCCGGCGTACCAACCCTGAAGCCCCACGGTCCGCAGCCTCGGGACGGCGGAGCAGCGGGGCGGCGCAGTCGAGGATGCCGGACCACGGCGCCGCAGGACCCCGGCCTGCGGCACTCCGAGGATCGGGGCGGGTGGAGGCGGCGCGGGAGCGGTCGGAGAGGTCAAGGGTGCAGGTGACGGAGACGTCTGACATGGCATCAGGTGGCGAGCAACCCCTTCTCGCACTGACGCGTACATGGCATCATCGGAATCCGACGGTACCGGCCGAGCCTCCGGAGCGAGTACCCCACGTGCTCCCGCGGTCGCCGCCGTCCGGCAGGGACCGACCGCCGGGGCACCGCAGGGCCATGCGGCAGACCACGGCATCCGACCCCCGACACGCGGGTGACCGCCCGGTCCCCGGCAATTCCCGGCCCCCGGCACCTCCCGCACGTGTCTCCGCCACCCCCACCCCCTTCTCCCCCCACCCCCCACGGAAGGCCAACTCATGCCCCGGAAACGCCTGGCGACCATCGCCGCCGGAGCGACGGTCCTGGCCGTCGCGGCCGTACTCCCCGCCGCCTCGGCCCTGGCCGGCACCAGCACCCCGCAGACCGTCGGCCGTGCCTCGCAGAACACCTCGGTCGTCTACCGGATCCCCACCCACCACCGGCAGGACGCGCAGACGCTGATCAGGGCCGGCTACGACCTCCTGGAGCGCCGACAGGGTGACGACCTGTTCGTCCTGGGCGGTCCGGGCACGGACGCGGGCCTGCGCCGCCTCGGCTTCACCCCGACGGTCGTCGAGACCAGGCAGCAGTCGACCCCCGGCAAGGAGCGCACGTCCCATGGCACCGCAGGCGTGGACGACACGTACGACGGCGGCTACCACACCGTCGACGCCCAGTACGCTCACCTGGACCAAGTCGCCTCCCAGCACCCGGACATGGCCACGGTCGTCACCTACGGACAGTCCTGGCTGAAGCAGACCGGAGCCGGGGGCCGCGACCTCAGAGCCGTCTGCATCACCAAGATGCAGCCGGGCGACTGCCGGCTCGACCCGAACTCGGCAAAGCCCCGTTTCTTCCTGATGAGTCAGATCCACGCCCGTGAGCTCACCACCGGAGAGGTCTCCTGGCGCTGGATCGACGAACTGACGAACGGCTACGGCAAGGACCCGGACATCACCAGGCTCATGGACTCCACCGAGATGTGGGTCGTCCCGATCGCCAACCCGGACGGCGTGGACATCGTCGCCCAGGGCGGCGACAACCCCGTCCTGCAGCGCAAGAACGCCGACGACTCCAACGGCTCCTCGTGCCAATGGGACGGCCAGCCCGGCGTCGACCTGAACCGCAACGCAGGCACCCACTGGGGCGGCCTCGGCACCTCGGACCAGCCCTGCAGCGAGGTCTACCTCGGTCCCGCCGCCGACTCCGAGGTGGAGAACACCGCGCTGGAGAACCTCTTCCGCAAGCTGTACCCGGCGGTGCGCACCGGCACCGGCGACAGCGATCCCGCACCGGCGGACGCCCGGGGCATGATGATCAGCCTGCACAGCGACGCGAGCATGGTCCTCTTCCCGTGGGAGTCCGACCACACCGTGCACACCGGGAACGACGCCGCGCTGCGCGCCCTGGCCGGCCGGCTCGGCTCGATCACCGGCTACCAGTCCGGGCAGGCCGGCGAGATCCTCTACGACGCGTCCGGCGGCACCGACGACTGGACCTACGACAAGCTCGGCCTGGCCAGCTTCACCATCGAGATCGGTGACAGCGACGGACGCGGCTGCGACGGGTTCACACCGTCGTACTCCTGCCAGGACGGCTACTTCTGGCCGAAGATGAAGCCCGCCCTGATGTACGCCGCACAGCAGGCCGCCGCACCGTACCAGTCGGCGTCCGACGCTCCGACGCGCCGGCACTGAGCAGCCCGAGCAGCCCGACGCCCTCGACTCCGAGCGGAGCCGAGGGCGTCGGGGGCGTCGGAGTCGCAGGGCGGGACACAGACGGCATTGGCCGACCGGCCGCCCGATCGACTGACTGACCGGCAGTCACGCGGCCTGCGGCCTGACCCTCGGTCAGTCCGCGGTGGCGATCAGCGGCTGCAGCAGGATGTCGGGCTTGGCCCGCTGGAACGCGTTCAGGTGCCACTTGTCGGCGAACAGGGCCAGTAGCACGTTGTCCGAGCGGCGGGTCATCACCTCGGCGTCGGTCAGCCTGGACTTGCCCAGCTCGGCGGCGCCGTCGGCGTCGGTGACCCGGGCCAGCTGGTAGGAGAGCCGGTCGAGGGTGATCGGGGACGAGAACTCGTGCTCCATCCGGTGCAGCACGACATCGAACTGCATCGGGCCGACCGCGGCCATCACCGGTGCCTGGTCACCACGCCGGTCGGAGACCAGTACCTGGACCACGCCCTCCTCGTCCAGCTGGGAGACACCCTTTCGGAACTGCTTGGAGCGGCTGATGTCCTTGGGCCGGGCCACCGCGAAGTACTCGGGGGCGAAGGCCGGCAGCCCGGGGAACTCGGCCTTCTTGCCGGTGTAGAGGGTGTCGCCGACCCGCAGCGCGCTCGCGTTGATCAGGCCGACCACGTCGCCGGGGTACGCCTTGTCCACGACCGTGCGCTCCGCACCGAAGACGGTGTGCGCGTACTTGGTGGCGAAGGAGCGGCCGCTGGCCGCGCGGGTGACGTTCATGCCGCGCTCGAAGACGCCGGAGCAGACCCGGACGAAGGCGATCCGGTCGCGGTGCGCCGGGTCCATGTTCGCCTGGATCTTGAAGACCAGGCCGGAGAACTCCTCGCCGACCTCGCGGCTGCCGCCCTTCGCCAGCGGGCGGGGGCTGGGCGCCGGGGCCAGGTCGACCACGGCGTCCAGCAGCAGCTTCACACCGATGTTGGTCAGCGCGGCACCGAAGAAGACCGGGCTGATCTTGCCAGCCTCGAAGGCCTCCTGGTCGTAGCCGGGACCGGAGGAGAGAACCAGCTCGAGCTCCTCCAGCGCGGTCTCCCAGTCCTCGCCCTCCTGCTCGGCGGCCTGGTCGGCGGTCAGCACCTCCTCGATGGCGGCGTGCGTACCGGCCGGCACCTTGGTGTAGCGCAGCATCTGCCCGGTGTTCTCGGCCTCGACCAGGCCGCGCAGGTTGCCCGCGCTGCCGACCGGCCAGACCACCGGGACGGGGGTGATGCCGAGGTGGGTCTCGATGTCCTCGAGCAGGGTGAGCGCCTCACGGCCCCGGCGGTCCCACTTGTTGATGAAGGTGATCACCGGGACACCGCGGTGGCGGCAGACCGCGAAGAGCTTGCGGGTCTGCTCCTCCAGGCCCTTGGCCGCGTCGACCAGCATGATCGCGCAGTCGACGGCCGCCAGCACCCGGTAGGTGTCCTCGGAGAAGTCGGCGTGGCCGGGGGTGTCGACCAGGTTCATCACGTGATCGCGGTGGTCGAACTGCAGCGCCGCCGAGGTCACCGAGATGCCGCGCTCGCGCTCCAGCTCCATCCAGTCGCTGGTCACACCGCGCCGGCCGCCCTTGGCGTGCACCGCGCCCGCCGAGGTGATCGCCCGCGCGTGCAGCGCCAGCGCCTCGGTCAGCGTGGACTTGCCCGCGTCCGGGTGGCTGATCACGGCGAAGGTCCGACGACGGCCGGCCTCGTTGAGGATCTGGAGGACAGGGATGGACTGTTCGTTGCTCACGTGTTCCCTCGGGTGCGGGTGGACATCAGGCCGGTGGCACCTCTCCGTACCTGTCGAGCCGGGTGTCTGGTCCGCAGGCCCAAGGAGCGAGTCTAGTCGGCCGGAGGGCATGACCCCCAACGGGCCCGATCCGCCTCGTCGGACCTCCGTGGTGAGGAGGCGGCCCCCGGCGGGCCGATGCCCGCCGGGGAGTGCGGGAAGGTGCTCAGGGAGTGCGGCCGGCGCCTACACCGGGCGCTCTCCGGGGGCGGCCGGCTCGGGGACGACGGGCATGAGCCGCTCGCGCAGGAAGTCGACCACGCGCCGGCGTGCGTCGAGCGCGGGGTGACCCGGCCGTTCACGGAGCTCGGCGGTGAGTACGGAGTGGGCGCGTCTTCCGAAGCCTGCGGTGTTACCGGGGGACGAGTCGAGTTCGATCACTTCGAAGGCCGTACCCAGACGCTCGCGCAGGGTGTCGAAACGGTCCTTCGGCACGGCGCCGTCATGGCTGAAGCGCAGGCCGAGGACGCACAGGCCCGAGGTGGTGGTGCGGGCGGCGACCCGGGCGAGCTCGTCCTCCGAGACCCCGGGGTCGCGGCGGCGGGCGGCGCCGAGCGCCAACGGGAGGGAGGGCTGGCTGAGCACGGGGGCCAGGACCGCGTCGTCCACGGCGGCCGCCAGCGCGAAGCCGCCGGTGAAGCACATGCCGATGACGCCGACGCCCGGTCCGGGGGTGCGCCCGGCGAGGTCACGGGCCAGCGCCCGGAGGTACTCGGCGAACGGGCGCCGGGCGTCGAGCGCGAACGCGCGGAACTCGGCGGCGACGCAGAGCCGCCCGAAGACGCGGAGGCCGTACCCCGCGGTGGCCGCCCTGCCCGGGACACCGAACGGTGACGGTACGACCACCGTGAACCCCTGGTCGACGAGATGGTCGGCGAGTCCCAGGACCTCGGGGGTGAGACCGGGTACCTCGGGCACGAGCACCACCCCGGGCCCGGAGCCCTTCTCGTAGCAGTCGTAGGTCTGCCCGGCGGCGCTGAACGGGGCACGGCCCCAGCCGGTCAGCCCGGACCTCGGTGCGGAATCGGCCATGGCCGTCTCTCCTCTCCCATACGGCTCGCTACGGCTCACTGCGACTTGCTTCGGCCCACTACGGCTCACCTGCAGCTCACTACGGCTCCGACCCGCCCGGACGGTCCCGGACGGTCCGGTCCCGGACCACGGCCCGCCGGGCCGGTGGCAGCAGCACGGGCGGCCACCCGCTGCCGGCCGACGGCCAGACGGATCGGCGAGGGGCGAGCACCCAACAGCCCCGGCACCGCCGGGGGAGGATCGCCGCGGCGCCGGATCCGCCGGGCGGGGATGCCCGCCTCGGCGGGGAGGCCGGGTAACCCGGCGGCGCGGGACAGCACACCCCGCACGATAACGCGCTCGCCGCCGCCCCGGGCCGACTCCGGCCAGGACGTGGCCGACTCGCCGCCCGCACCGACGGCTCCGACCCGGCACCGGTACGGGCCCCACGCCCGGCGGCGAGCCTCGGGGATCGCCGGACCGCCGCCGACCGGTGGTCAGCAGCGGCCGACGGCGGTCAACAGCGGTCAGCGGTGGCCGGAGTGGCCGGTCAGGACGCAGTCACCGCAGAACGCTCCCCTGCGGCCGGGTGCGGCACGGTAGATCAGGCAGCAGCTCCGGCGGCGGAACGACCCGTCGACGACGGCTCCCGCGCCCGCGAGGGCCGGGTGGCGCAGCAGGTGGGCCAGGACGGCGCGTACCCGTGGGGCGTGCTCGGGACGGGCGGCGGCGAGCACCGTGGCGGCGCCGTTGAGACCGGAGGCGGCGTTGCCGCGCAGGATGTGTTCACTGACGCCGAACGCGGCTGTCGCACTGGCGAGTTCGGCGATCGCCCCGCCGAACAGGCCGCTGCCCAGCGCGTCGGCGAGGCCGGCCTCGGTGTCGAGGGACCGGGTGACGGTGTCCCTGGCCCGGGAGAGCGGGAAGGCGCTTCCCAGCTGTGGCTGCCAGCGCAGCCGGGCCAGTGCGAGGGGTTCCGCGCAGCCGTCGAGCACGGCCAGGGCCAGCGCCGGGGAGAGGATCCGGGCGGCCAGGCCGAGGTGGACCACGGACGCGGCGACCCGGGTCTCCACGGCGTCCGTGGCCTGACCGCCGCCCGCGGCCAGGAAGGCGCGGACGGCCTGGACCCGGTCCGCGAGGACCGATGCGTCGGTGAGGAGCTCCCCCATCGACCGCCACGGTGGCTGCGGCGGCTCGTCCGGGTCGTGCTGGTCCAGGGCGAAGTACGGTCCCAGCGCTTCGAGTTGCGCTGGGACCGGGTTCCCGTGGGAGGGGAGGGTCACGCGGCCACCGGATCCGGCGAGCCGGCCGGGGCGGGTGACTCGGCGGCCGGCTGGAGCAGGCGCTGCGCCATCGGGGCGAAGACCAGGCCGATGGTGGACCACATGATCAGCTGGGCCGCGACCGAGTAGAGGCGGAAGGAGAACAGCACGTCGGCCGGGAAGCCCGGGTAGACGATCGCCCCCTGGGAGTTCTCCAGCGGCAGCGGTGTCTCGGTGGGGTGGTTTCCGAAGGTGTGGACGTTGTCGGCGAGTTGGCCCAGCGACGGCAGCAGGGCCATCACGATCCCGATCGCGACGGCGTAGCCGCCCGCCGCGAGCAGGGTGGCGTTCCAGTTGCCGAACCGGGCCTGGAGTCGCTGGCCCAGCCAGACGGCCGCCACCAGGAACACGATCGAGCACAGCACCATCACCAGGTAGAGCGAACCGCGCTCCTTGATGGTGTCCGGGTGGCCGATGGCCGGCGGGTTGGCCGGGTACTTCACGAAGGGCACCAGGTAGAAGCCGACGAACCCGCCGCCGGCGACCAGCAGGGACAGGCTGCGGGCCCGCAGCCGGCCGACCCGGCCCAGGCACAGCAGGTAGGCGACGGCGAACAGGGCTCCCATGGCCGCCCCGAACAGGATCATGCCGGTCCCGATGCCGACATTGGCCTGGACGGTACGGCTGAAGAGGTCCGGTCCGGCGGCTTCCACCGGAAGGCCGGCGGCCTTGTCCAGCAGTTCCTGGGCGGCGTCACGGCCGCTCTCGTAGTCGATGGCCTGGTTGATCTGCGGCTCGGCGAAGATCCGCGCGAAGACGAACGCGAGCAGGCCGGCCACCGCGCCGGCCAGCAGGCCGCGCAGGATGATTCTCTTTTCCATGATCAGCTGTTGTCCCGGCCCCGGTCAGTGGCAGGGGAAGCCGAGGAAGTGGCGGGAGTCGTGGACGAATTCGTGGATGTGCATGTCGTTCCCGAAGACGGAGACAGCACCCTGGTCGACGCCGATGAAGTAGTAGGCGAGGAGTGCGAGGAGCGCGGTGCCGATCAGCCACAGAGCGGCTCTGGCATTGGGGACCACCACGGGCGTGGCGATGGTTCCGGGCGCGGACAGACTGCTCACAGTGAGCCCTCCTAGCGGGATCGTGCGTCCCTGTTCGTTGGAGCGGGCGTGACGGGGAGTGTCTGACTTGCCCACTGCCCGGCGGGCGGTGGACTCACAGTGGCGCGACCGCGCCGGATTCGCACCGGCTTCCTCGAACCATCACTTGTAAGGGGAGGTTAAGGGCGGCTTGTACGAACGGTCAACGCCTTCGCGGCACCCCGGGGCCGCGACGGCCACGGCTTTGGGACACGCCGGGTGCTGCGCCCCGGCGCACACCGGAAGCCGGCCCGACGACACCGCAGGCCGCTTCGCCACCAGTTGACGGACCGTCACTTCTGCGGCAGGGTCACACCCGGGATGCGGTGAGCATCCGAGACCACGGTGTGCAGGAACCCGGTGCGATTCCGGGGCGGTCCCGCCACTGTGACCGGGGAGCGACCCCGGCCGACGACCGCTGTGCAGCGGTCGGAGGCCCCGGGACGCGTGGATCCGGGAGTCAGAACACTGACCCGTGGTTTCTCCGGAGGTCGGGGCGCGGACCCCACGAGGAGGTTCTGCGGTGTCATCGGTCAGGGCTGCCCGCACGGCGGCCGTCGACGTCGTCCTGTGCCGCGGCTGCTGCTGCGGCAGTGCCGCGAAACGGCCGGGCACCGACCACCTGGGTCAGCTGTCCGCACTCGCCGAGGCCGTCGAGGACCTCCCCGCCGCGAACCTGGTGGTCACCGACTGCCTGGGACCGTGCGAACTGGCCAATGTCGTCGTCGTCCGCACCCGGGGGCGGCTTCCGGGCGAACGGCCGACCGCACCGGTCTGGCTCGGCAACGTGACCGACCCCGCCGACACGGCCGGCCTCTGCGCCTGGGTCCGGCGGATCGGGCTCGGCATCGAGCGGTTCCCGCACGACGGACCGCTGCCGCCCGCACTGGAGTCGCTGCGCATCCCCACTCCCGGCCCCCGGCGGACCATCAGGACGAGGAGGACGGCGACGGCGACGGGACGGCCGGCCCTGGCGGACAGCACGGGGGGCACCCGGCAGAGGTCGTGAACCCTGCCGGCCGGCCGGCTGGCACTCCGGGTACCCTCCAGTGCAGCGAGTTCAAGGTCACACTCCTGGGCACTGATAGAGCCGGGCTGACGAGCATTAACCTTCCCCTATGACGGTCCTGCCCCATGGGCTCCCCCTGGCCGCCGAGTTCCCGGACGCAAGCCGTGAGCGGTGGCAGCGCCTGGTCGAAGGCGTGCTGCGCAAGTCCGGTGCGCCGGACGCCACCGGTGTCCAGGCCGAGGAAGTCCTCTCCAGTGAACTCCAGGACGGACTACGAGTCCGTCCGCTGTACACCGCCGAGGACGGCTCGGCCGCCGCCGGCTACCCGGGCTTCCCCCCGTTCGTCCGGGGCGGTCGGCCGCAGGGCGCGGCGGTCTCGGGCTGGGACGTGCGCCAGCGCCACACCGATCCGGATCCCCGGCGGGCCAACGAGGCCGTGCTCGCCGACCTGGAGAACGGCGTGACCTCGCTCTGGCTGGAGGTCTCGGACACCGGCCTGCCCGCGACGGCCCTGCCGGACGTCCTCCAGGGCGTCTACCTCGACCTGGCCGCCGTCGTCCTCGACGCCGGTGCCGGATTCGGCCACGCGGCCGAGCAGTTGCTACGGCTGTACGAGGAGCGCGGGGTCGGCCCGGCGGCCGCCGCCGGCAACCTCGGCGCGGACCCGCTCGGTCTGCTCGCCCGCACCGGCAAGGACGCCGACACCGACGCCCTGCTGGCCGAGGCCGCCGCGCTGGCCCTCCGCTGCGACCGCGATCACCCCGGTCTGCGCGCCCTCACCGTCGACGCCCTCCCCTACCACGACGCCGGCGCCTCCCCGGCCCAGGAACTCGGCTGTTCGCTCGCCACCGGCGTCGCGTACCTGCGCGGGCTCACCTCGGCCGGTCTGTCGGTCGACGCCGCCTGCGCGCAGCTGGAGTTCCGCCTCGCCGCCGACGCCGACCAGTTCCTGACCATCGCCAAGTTCCGCGCCGCCCGGCGGCTGTGGGCCCGGGTGACGCAGCTGTCCGGGGCGTCGCCCCAGGCCGCGGCGCAGCGCCAGCACGCCGTCACCTCCGGCGTGATGATGACCGAGCGCGACCCGTGGGTGAACATGCTGCGCACCACCGTCGCGTGCCTGGCCGCCGGGGTCGGCGGAGCCGACGCGGTGAGCGTGCTGCCCTTCGACAGCGCGGTCGGGCTCCCGGACGCGTTCGCGCGGCGGATCGCCCGCAACACCCAGTCGATCCTGCTGGAGGAGTCCTACCTGGCCCGGGTCATCGATCCGGCCGGCGGCTCCTGGTACGTCGAGCAGCTCACCGACGAGCTGGCTCGGGCCGCCTGGGCGTGGTTCCAGGAGATCGAGCGGGCCGGCGGCCAGCGGGCCGCCCTCACCTCCGGGCTGATCAGCGAGCGGACCGCCGCCACCTGGGCCGCGCGCTCCACCGCGCTGGCCAAGCGGCGCGAACCCATCACCGGCGTCAGCGAGTTCCCCAACCTCCAGGAGCAGCCGCTGGTCCGCCCGGCGGCGCCGGCGCCGCTCGGCGGTGGCCTGCCCAGGGTGCGGCGGGCCGAGGCGTACGAGGCACTGCGGTCCCGCTCCGACGCCCACCTGGCCGCCACCGGTGCCCGTCCCGCGCTGTTCCTGGCGGCCCTCGGGCCGGCGGCCGTCCACACGGCGCGGTCCTCGTTCGCCGCCAACCTCTTCCAGGCCGGTGGCATCGAGACCGGCACGGCCGAGGGGGTCGACGGCACCGCGCTGGCCGAGGCGTTCGCCGCGAGCGGCGCGAGCGTGGCCTGCCTGTGCTCCAGTGACCAGCTCTACGCGGAGCACGCCGAGGAGGTCGCGGCCGCGCTGAAGGCCGCCGGCGCCCGGCGGGTGCTGCTGGCGGGGCGTCCGGGCGAGGCACGTGAGGCGTACCAGAAGGCCGGGGTGGACGAGTTCGTCTTCGCGGGCTGCGACGCGGTCGCGGTCCTGTCCTCGGTGCTCGACGAGATCGGAGTGGCGCGATGATCCCCGACTTCACCGGGATCGCTCTCGACGGGGAGAGCGGCCCGTCCGCCACCGGCGAGCAGTGGCGGACGGCCTGGCAGCAGGCGACCGGCAAGGAGGTCGAGGAACTGGTCTGGGAGACCCCGGAGGGCATCGGCGTCAAGCCGCTGTACACCGCCGAGGACCTGGCCGGCCTGGACTTCCTCGGCACCTACCCGGGCATCGCCCCCTACCTGCGCGGCCCGTACCCGACGATGTACGTCAACCAGCCGTGGACGGTCCGCCAGTACGCCGGCTTCTCCACCGCGGAGGAGTCCAACGCCTTCTACCGGCGCAACCTGGCGGCCGGCCAGAAGGGCCTGTCGGTCGCCTTCGACCTGCCGACCCACCGCGGCTACGACAGCGACCACCCCCGGGTGACCGGCGACGTCGGCATGGCGGGCGTGGCCATCGACTCCATCTACGACATGCGCCAGCTCTTCGACGGCATCCCGCTGGACCGGATGTCGGTGTCGATGACGATGAACGGCGCGGTGCTGCCGGTACTGGCGCTGTACATCGTGGCGGCCGAGGAGCAGGGGGTGCCGCCCGAGAAGCTGGCGGGGACCATCCAGAACGACATCCTCAAGGAGTTCATGGTCCGCAACACCTACATCTACCCGCCGCAGCCCTCGATGCGGATCATCTCGGACATCTTCGCGTACACCTCGCAGAAGATGCCGCGCTACAACTCGATCTCCATCTCCGGCTACCACATCCAGGAGGCCGGAGCCACGGCCGACCTGGAACTGGCCTACACCCTGGCCGACGGTGTGGAGTACCTGCGGGCCGGCCTGGGCGCCGGACTGGACGTGGACGCCTTCGCGCCGCGGCTGTCGTTCTTCTGGGCGATCGGCATGAACTACTTCATGGAGATCGCCAAGCTGCGCGCCGCCCGGCTGCTCTGGGCGAAGCTGGTCAAGCAGTTCGACCCCAAGAACGCCAAGTCGCTGTCGCTGCGCACCCATTCGCAGACCTCCGGCTGGTCCCTCACCGCGCAGGACGTCTTCAACAACGTCACCCGCACCTGCGTGGAGGCGATGGCCGCCACCCAGGGCCACACCCAGTCGCTGCACACCAACGCCCTCGACGAGGCCCTCGCCCTGCCGACCGACTTCTCGGCCCGGATCGCCCGCAACACCCAGCTGATGCTCCAGCAGGAGTCGGGCACCTGCCGGGTGATCGACCCCTGGGGCGGCAGCGCGTACGTGGAGAAGCTCACCCACGACCTCGCGGCACGGGCCTGGCAGCACATCCAGGAGGTCGAAGCGGCGGGCGGGATGGCCAAGGCCATCGACGCGGGCATCCCCAAGCTGCGGGTCGAGGAGGCCGCGGCCCGTACCCAGGCCCGGATCGACTCCGGCCGCCAGCCGGTGATCGGCGTCAACAAGTACCGGGTCGCCAACGACGAGCAGATCGACGTCCTCAAGGTCGACAACTCCTCGGTCCGCGCCCAGCAGGTCGAGAAGCTGCGCCGGCTGCGCGCCGAACGCGACGAGGCCGCCTGCCAGGACGCGCTGCACGCGCTCACCCGGGCCGCCGAGGCGGGCGCCGGACGCGGCGACAGCCTGGAGGGCAACCTGCTCGCCCTCGCGGTGAACGCCGCCCGCGCCAAGGCGACGGTCGGTGAGATCTCCGACGCACTGGAGAAGGTGTACGGACGCCACTCCGGCCAGATCCGTACCATCTCCGGTGTGTACCGAGACGAGGCAGGCCCCTCCACCGCCGTTCAGCGCACCCGCGACCTGGTCGAGCGCTTCGAGGACGCCGAGGGCCGCCGCCCGCGCATCCTGGTCGCCAAGATGGGCCAGGACGGGCACGACCGGGGTCAGAAGGTGATCGCGACCGCCTTCGCCGACCTCGGCTTCACCGTGGACGTGGGCCCGCTGTTCCAGACCCCGGCCGAGGTCGCGCGCCAGGCGGTGGAGGCCGACGTGCACATCGTCGGCGTCTCCTCGCTGGCCGCCGGGCACCTGACGCTGGTCCCGGCGCTCCGCGCCGAACTGGCCGAGGCCGGACGGGAGGACATCACCATCGTGGTCGGCGGGGTCATCCCCCCGCAGGACTTCGACGCCCTGTACGCGGCCGGCGCCGCCGCCGTCTTCCCGCCGGGCACGGTGATCCCGGACGCCGCCCACGACCTGCTGAAGTCGCTCGCCGCCGACCTCGGCCACGAGCTGTGAGCCGCTGAGCCGATGGCGCCTCGCACACTCGACCTCGACCAGTACCGGCAGGGTGTCCTGGACGGCTCGCGCGCCTGGATCGCGCGGGCCATCACCCTGGTGGAGTCCACCCGGCCCGACCACCGGGCGCTCGCCCAGCGGCTGCTGGTCGAGCTGCTGCCGCACTCGGGCCGGGCCGTCCGGGTCGGGATCACCGGTGTGCCCGGGGTGGGCAAGTCCACCTTCATCGAGGCCCTGGGCACGATGCTCACCGGGCTCGGCCACCGGGTCGCGGTGCTCGCCGTCGACCCGACGTCCAGCCGCACCGGCGGCTCCATCCTGGGCGACAAGACCCGGATGGAGAAGCTCTCCACCGATCCGAACGCCTTCGTCCGGCCCTCGCCCACCTCGGGCACGCTCGGCGGGGTCGCCCGCGCCACCCGCGAGAGCATGGTGGTGATGGAGGCCGCCGGGTACGACGTCGTCCTGGTCGAGACGGTCGGCGTCGGGCAGTCCGAGACCGCCGTCGCCGACATGGTCGACTCCTTCCTGCTGCTCACCCTGGCCCGTACCGGCGACCAGCTCCAGGGCATCAAGAAGGGCATCCTGGAGCTCGCCGACCTGGTCGCCGTCAACAAGGCCGACGGCCCGCACGAGACCGACGCCCGCGCCGCCGCGCGGGAGTTGGCCGGTGCCCTGCGGCTGCTCCAGTCCCCCGACGCCGCCTGGACGCCCCCCGTGCTCACCTGCAGCGGCCGGGACGGCACCGGCCTCGACACCCTCTGGGAGCGGCTCCAGCAGCACCGCCGGATCCTCGACACCACCGGAGCGCTCGCCGCCAAACGCCGCGACCAGCAGGTCGGCTGGACCTGGGCGATGGTCCACGACCAGTTGCTCTCCCAGCTGCACGAGCACCCCGAGGTCCGCGGCATCTCCCCCGACCTGGAACAGCAGGTCCGCGAGGGCACGCTCACCGCGACCATGGCCGCCGAACGCATCATGGCCGCCTTCCGCCCGCTGCCCGTCGACCACTGACGGCTGACGGCTGACGGCTGACGGCTGACGGCTGACGGTCGGCGGTCGGCGGTCGGCGGTCGGCGGTCGGCGGCTGACCGTTGGCCGTCGACCGCTGGCCACCGACCGCTGCGGGGCACCGCAGCTCTGCGTCCGGGCTCCATCCGGGCCCTCTCCGGGCGCCGCCCGGCGCGGCCGGTTCACTGCGGCGGGAGGCGCGCCCTCACCAGACCGGGAACGTGACTCCCCGTTCGGCCGCCGGACGCGGCCCGAAGATCCGCCGCTCCGCCTCGGTGATGCGGACGTCGTTGATGCTCGCCTCCCTGCGGCGCATCAGCCCGTCCGCGCTGAACTCCCACAGCTCGTTGCCGTAACTGCGCCACCACTGACCCGCTGCGTCCCGGCACTCGTACTGGAACCGGACCGCGATCCGGTCACCCAGGAAGCCCCAGAGCTCCTTGCGCAGGGCGTAGTCCAGCTCCCGGGACCACTTCTCGCGCAGAAAGGCCACGATCTCCTCCCGGCCGGTGAGGAACCGGTCCCGGTTCCGCCAGACCGAATCCTCCGTGTAGGCGAGTGCGACGCGTTCGGGATCACGGGTGTTCCACGCGTCCTCGGCGGCCTGGACCTTCTGGAGCGCGGTCTGCTCGTCGTACGGCGGGAACGGGGATCGTGGCGCCATGACGGTCTCCTCTCATGGGGAACAGTCGAGAGAACGGCCGTTCTCTCGATGTCGGCTAGTCTAGAGAATCATCGTTCTCATTGGTAGCTGGAGGTGCTGTGGATCACGAAGAGGCCCGCACGCGGTTGCTCGACGCCGCCGAGCGGCTGTTCTACGAACGCGGTATCCAGACCGTGGCCATGGACGAGCTCCGCGCCGCCTCCGGCGTGTCGCTGAAGCGGCTGTACCAGTGCTTCCCGTCCAAGACCGACCTGGTGGAGGAGTACCTGCGGCGCCGCGACGAGAGCTGGCGCGCCGAGCTGTCCGAGTACGTCGACCGAACCGCCACCACGCCGGAAGGCAGGCTGTCGGCAGTCTTCGACTGGCTGTACGCCTGGCTCGCCGGGCCCGGCTCCCGGGGCTGCGCCTTCATCAACTCCTTCGGCGAGCTGGGCGCCACCGCGGACGGTGTGGCCCGCGCCGCACGCGACCACAAGCGCGCCGTCCGGGAACAGCTGACCGACATCACCCGCGACCTGGGAGCCGACGATCCGTCGGCGCTGGCCGAGCAGTTGGTGCTGCTGATCGACGGCGCGATCACCACCGCCGCGATCAGCGGCGACCCGACCCCCGCCCGCCACGCCCGTGCGGCGGCCGAAACCCTCGCAACGGCCGCGGCAGCGAGGGCACCCCGGGCGTGACTCCCGGCCCCCGCAAGGGAGTTGCGCGCGAGCGGTGGCTGCCGACCCCGGCGCGGAGGGCCGGTCCAGGGGCCAGCCGAGGCGGATTCGGATTGGCAGTGGCAGTTGGCGGTTTCCGGAAGTGACGGCCGACAGCCTTCGCGCCCGGTGGTTTCGGAGGGTGCGTCAAGCACTCGGGTGGTGGCTGCGTCGGCCTTCGGTACCAGGTGCCGGGCAAGCGCTCAGCCCGGGATGAGCGCGTCCCACTGGTCTCGGGTCGGGCCGTCGGGCTTCGGCGAGAAGTCCGGGTGGGCGGCCAGCCAAGCGGTGACGTGTCGGTCCACCTCATCGGTGCCGTAGGCCTCGTCGGCCGGTCGCAGGAGATGGCGCACCTGGGCTCGGGCCCGCATGACGACGGGATCGTCGAAGGCGCAGACGGCCAGGGCAGCAGCCCGCCGATCCGGGGGCAGTGAACTCGCGCTGAGGCGTTGCTCGTTGCCGCGGTCGGCCGTCACCTGCGCGTCGAACCACGGGCGGAGGACCTGTGCCGTCCAGGCGTGGTAGCCGATGGGGTCGGCGGCGACCTGGTCGACATGGGCGGCGAGGTACTGGGCGGCACGCAGGCCGAGGGCCACGCCGTGGCCCAGGGTGGGGTTGGTGTGGACGAGGCTGTCCCCCGCGTTGACCAGGCCCGTGACGACAGGTCCGTCCTCATCGACGAGGGAGGTCCAGCGGTTGTCCAGGCCGGCCATCGCCAGGACGGCTGACTGCGGTTCGGGGGCCAGGTCGAGCCAGGCGGCGGTCGCGGGGAAGCGGCGGGCGGCGGCCTCGAACACGGCGGGGTCGGTGAGCGCGCCGCGGGTCGGATCACCGGTGGAGAGCATCAGGCTCACCGCGAAGGTGTCGTTGTCGGAAGGGAAGACGCCGGCGAGCGCGAACGGTGCGACCGAACCGGTCTTCACCCGCCCGGGGTCACGCGGGCCGTCGGCACGCAGGCGGTACCAGCGGCACAGGTAGGCGATCCCGGTGCGGTGGCTGTCGACCACGGGCGGGCGGCAGCCGGCCGCGATCAGCCAGGCGGGAACCGGCGAGCGACGACCGGACGCATCGACGACGAGGTCCGCCCGGTGCACCTCCGCGCCCACCTGCACGCCGGTGACCCGGACCGGGCCGCCCTCCCCGAAGGTGAGGGCACGCACCCGGCAGCCTCGTCGCACCTCGACGGTGGGTTCCCGCCGCACGGCCGCGGTCAGGGCGGCCTCCAGCACGATGCGGCGGGTGCGCAGGGTCACCAAGTCCTCATCGCCGGCCCGATGCGGCGGATGCTCACCGAACCAGTCGAAGTCGTGGTACTCCCGGGCTCCGCGTGCCAGCAGGTCCGCGTAGACATCAGGGGTCTCGGTGCGCAGCACCGTGCGCACGGGTGCGAGGAACGAGTGGGGCTGGACGGCCTGCGGGACTCGGGGCCTGTCCCAGTGGAAGAAGTCCCGGTTCAGGTCCGCTCCGGCCTGCCGCGTGTCCTGCTCGAACAACGTGACCGTGTGGCCCCGCCGGCCAAGCATGATCGCCGTACCCAGCCCGCTGATACCCCCGCCTACCACCGCAACCCGCGCCACCGAGCTCCCCTTCGCGTCGTGTTGCGGAATGATCTTACTGCCCGGCGATCTCCGGTCGAGAACCGGCCTCGTCCGTCGCGGCGCGGGCGGGGCACGGCCACGACCGGGGCCAGGGCGAGCCGCTCGTCCGTGTCCGGGCGGAAAGCTCCCTCGACGTACCCCCAGCGGGTGTGGACGGTGCACGACGGTAGCGACGCAGAGGTTCACCCCGCTCCCGGCAACCCGCCGCCGTCGACGAAAATCCTTTGCCCCTGCATCACCTGACCGATAGACAGTTCGGATGTCGACCCCCCTGGCCCCGCTTCGCCTCGCCCCCTTCCGGCGGCTCATCCTGGGCCGCGCCGCGAACATGCTGGGCAACGGGGTCGCGCCGATCGCGCTCGCCTTCGCGGTGCTGCGGACCACCGGCTCGCCGACGCAGCTCGGTCTGGTGGTCGCCGTGCGCTCGCTCTTCAATGTGGCGTTCGTGCTCTTCGGGGGCGTCCTCGCCGACCGGATACCGCGCCGCCTGGTGCTCGTCGGGTCGAGCGCACTCAGCGCGGCCAGCCAGGGAGCGCTGGCGGCGCTCGTGCTCACCCATCACGCGACGATCCCCTGGATGCTGGTGCTCTCCGCGTGCAACGGCACCTTCGCCGCCTTCGCCATGCCCGCGTCCTCCGCGCTGCTGCCGCAGACCGTGCCGGACGAACTGCGCCTCCAGGCCAACGCGCTCAACAGGATGGCCGCGAACGGCGCGATGATCGGTGGGGCCGCGCTCGGCGGCGCTGCGGTGGCCACCGCCGGTCCGGGCTGGGGCCTGGCGATCGACGCGACGACCTTCGCCATCTCGGGCCTGCTCTTCGCCGGCGTCCGGGTCGAGCCGACGAAGGCGCTCGCCCAGGAGTCCTCGCCCACGCCCGCAGGCACCGGCATGCTGCACGAACTACGCATCGGCTGGCGGGAGTTCGTCGCCCGGCGCTGGGTGTGGGTGATCGTGGCCGCGTTCTGCTTCCTCAACGCCGCGTACTCGGGTGCCGTCGGGGTGCTGGGCCCGACCATCGCCGACAGGTCCTTCGGCAGTGGTGGTTGGGGGCTGGTGCTGGCCGGCGAGACCGTCGGCATGCTGGT
Source organism: Kitasatospora sp. NPDC056138 (assembly GCF_042264695.1). Classification (NCBI taxonomy): domain Bacteria; kingdom Bacillati; phylum Actinomycetota; class Actinomycetes; order Kitasatosporales; family Streptomycetaceae; genus Kitasatospora; species Kitasatospora sp. NPDC056138. Next base: position 79,341 of record NZ_JBHJVK010000016.1, read on the forward strand.
CGGCGGCGTGCTCGGACTGCGGCTGCGGCCGCAGCGGCCGCTGCTGGTCGGGGTGGCGTGCATGGTGGGCAGCGCCCTGTTGCCCTTCGCGCTGGCGGTCGGCATGCCCGTCGCGGTACTGACCGGGGTGAACTTCCTGGCCGGTGTGGGCCTGGAACAGGCCGGTATCGCCTGGGAGACCTCCCTGCAACAGGAGATCCCCGAGGACCGGCTGGCGCGCGTCTACTCCTACGACGCGCTCGGCTCCTTCGTGGCCATCCCGCTCGCGCAGGCGACCGTCGGCCCGCTCAGCGCCGCGATCGGCGTGCACACCACGCTGCTCGGGGCCGCGGTGGTGATCCTCGGCTGCACGGTCGCCATGCTCGCGGTGCGCGACGTCCGTGTGTTGCGGATCAGGACCGCCGCCCCGGCCTCCGCCCCGGCTGCCGCCCCGGCCGCTGCTCCGGCCGCTGCCCCGGCCTGAGGTGTCCCGACGGGACCCCGACTCTGTCGGCGTCAACCCCGCCGGAACCCGCCCGGCGGATCCAGGCCGGGATCCCGAAGCCGGTCTGACCGAGCGTCACGTCCATGAGGGTGCCGCGCCGTCCGAGATGCGCGGCCCCACCGCCGTCCGCCGCATCGGCTGTGAAAATCGCTGTCCGATTGCCGGAACACAGCCCGGCCCCGGCGAACAGGGCGTCGATGTGCTCGCACCGCGCGGCGCGGGAGGGCCGGAAGAACAGCAGGTCCTTCCGGTCGCGGATGCTGGGCACCAGGTCGATGCCGAGCAGGTGCGCGATGGCGAAGACCGGAGTGGCCCTGGTCCTGGCCAGTGTCGACGCCGGACCGGAACGGCAAAGGATCTGTCAACTGTCCAACGAACCGTCATGTCCCTTTTGAGTCAAGGTGGTTACCGTTTTCATTCCGTGACAATCTCCCGCTTCCGAACCCAGTAGGGTCCTTGTCCACTGTCAGGTTCTTCTTTCCAGGGCATCGGGAGATGTCACGTGAGCATTTCGATAGGACTGGTGTGAATTGAGCAGCCGATTCCGTCAATTGTGGACTCGCAGGACGATGTCGGTCCTCCGGAGCAGGATCGCCGGCGCGGTGGGGGCAGTCGCGCTCGTCTCGGCCGTCATCCTCACCGGCACCACCACCGCCACCGCTGCCACCGCCGACGCCACCACAATCGCCGCCACCGGCACGGCCGGCACTGTGGCCGGCCCGTCCCGGCCCGCCGCGGCAGGTGGGTGGACGTGCCCCGGGACGCCCGTACCGTCCGGCTACGTCATCACCATGTTCAACCGCAGCGGCTGCAACGGCGCGGGCTCCTGGCTCCAGGAGCCCGTCCGTGACGGGATCTGGACCTGCTCGGGCTCGCCGATCGTCTCCGGATACGTCATCACCAACCACAACACCAGCGGTTGCAGCGGCGTCGGCGCCTGGTACCACCAGCTCGCCCGTGACGGGATCTGGACCTGCTCGGGCTCGCCGATCGTCTCCGGATACGTCATCACCAACCACAACACCGGCGGCTGCGGCGGCATCGGCGCCTGGTACCACCAGCTGGTGCGCAACGGCATCTGGACCTGCCCCTACTCGCCGATTCCGGCCGGCTACCGGAGCACCACGTACAACGCGACCGGCTGCAGCGGGCTCGGCGCGTGGCTCACCGTGCGCGCCTGACCCCACCGGTCACACCGAGGGCACCGCGGACATCGCGGACGTCGCGGTGCCCTCCGCGCGGCCGTCGGCGGTGATCCTCGCTGCCGCAAGCAGCTCTGACGCTACGTCAGTTCATGCCGCGTCACTCCCACCGAGGAGCTGAAGTCGCGCCAGTTCGTCCGGCGAGAGGCGCAGTTCACCGGCGGCGATGTTCTCGACCAGGTGCTCGGGGTTGCTGGTGCCGGGGATGGCCAACACGTGCGGTCCGCGGTGCAGCGTCCAGGCCAGCCGGACCTGCGCGGGAGTCGCGCCGTGTGCACGTGCGATGGCGAGCACCTCGTCGTGGTGCGTGTCGGCCGCACTCGCCTCGAACCGGTTCCCGGAGATCGCGAAGTACGGCACGAAGGCGATGCCCTGTTCACGGCAGCTGTCCAGCAGGCCGTCGGCGTCCGAAGACCGGCGGTCGAGGCCGTAGCAGTTCTGGACGCAGACCACCGGCGCGATGGCCTGGGCCTCGGCCAGGTGCTCGGGCCTGACGCTGGAGATGCCCAGGTGGCGGATGAGCCCTGCGTCGCGGAGGTCGGCGAGGGCACCGAAGTGGTCGGCGATCGAGTCCACGCCGTTCCGGCGCAGATTGACGACGTCGAGGTGGTCACGCCCGAGCTGCCGCAGGTTCTCCTCGACCTGGCCGCGCAGTTGCTCGGGACGGGCCATGGACTGCCACTCTCCCGACAGGTCGCGTCCCGGTCCGACCTTGGTGACGATGACCAGGTCGTCGGAGTACGGCGCCAGCGCACTGTTGATCAGCTCGTTGGCGGAACGCAGCGGCGAGAAGTAGAACGAGGCGGTGTCGATGTGGTTCACGCCGAGTTCGACCGCGCGGCGCAGGATCGTGATCGCGCGGCTGCGGTCGATCGGGGCGCCGTCGGAGTTCCCCCGCATCCCGTTGCCCGTCAGGCGCATCGTGCCGAAGCCGAGACGGTTGACTTCCAGGTCGCCGAGCTTCCAGGTGCCCGCAGCCGCCGCGGTGACGGTCTCAGAGGTCATGGTCGAGGTGTCCCTTACGGTTCTTGGCGCGCTTGCCGCTGCCGACCTCGGAGTATGGGGTCCCGATCGGCGCGGTGAGAAGGCTCGGACGACGCGCGAAGAGTCACACGGAATACGGGAACGGCCCTGCACCGTGCCGCGTTGGGAGATATGTGAACGCCGCTACCGGGGAGGCGGCAATCCGGGACTTTCCCGGTATTTTCCGCGCCGGGCACGGCCCCTCCCGACAGACGGCAGCCCCCGCCGGGGCAGCCGCATGACCGGACCGGCTGCGACTGACGGCTGCGGCTGCGGCCGATGACAGACTGATGAGCCGGGCTCCAGCAGTCGAGAGGAACACCGTGGGCGGCAGCTACTACATCTGTCCGGACGAGGGCCGCGGCGGGGCGTGGACCTTCGGCCCCGAACAAGTGGCGCACACGGTCCAGGCCCTGTGGCCGCAGCCGCAGCCGGTCGGCCCGCTGCGGTCCGACGGAGTCGTCGACTTCGATCTACGGATCGGTGGACTCCGTTGCAGCATCAGCTACTTCACCGATCGACGGTTCTTCACGTTCCGCGATCAGGAACCGCTGGAACTTCCCTTCCGGGTCGTGCACGGCGTGCTGACCGTACTTGCGCCCGGGGTACCCGCGGTCTGGACGGCCGACTTCGACGGCACGATGTACCCCGTCGACCTGTCCGTCGGGGTCGAGGAGTTCCTGTCAGGCGTCCACGCGTAGCGGCCGAAGCCGGGGTGCACGGGTGATCAGTCGGTGTTCCGTTCCCTGCTCCGGTCGATCAGCGCCAGGAGCACGGCCGGATTCGTGGCGGTCGCGTCCCGGGTGAGGGCCGCGGCGGCGGCTGACACCTCGTCCGACACGACGCTGAGCTCGCCCGCCTCGTCGTTGAGGTACACCCAGTCGCCGTCCCGGACGGCCCGGGTGCAGCGCTCGACCAGGTCGAGCAGCCGGGCGTAGCAGTCGGCGAGGTTGCGGGCGGCGGGGGTGAGCGGGAGTTCCTCGGTCATGGGTCGAGCGTGCGGCACGGAGGGCTCGGGTGCAGCCCGGGACGACCGGACGGGCCGGGGCAGCGGGCCGCCCGCCGGACACCTGCCACCAGGGCGGATTCGACATCGCCGCGGCGCACACGGTGGGACCGCGGCGACGACGGAGACCTACGCGGTCGGCCGGCCGTCGGCGGGAGTCGCCGGTTCTTGGACTGTGGGCGGACACCGCTAGTCTGTCTGACCGCCTGCGTCGCAGCCGAACCTGATCTTTCATCACATGGGGGAAATCCTTTGTCTTCTCGCAAGCCGCTCCGGCCTCGCATGCTTCTCTGGCCCGTGGCCACCGCCGCCACCGTCGTCGCACTGGCCGCGTGCGACCCCACCACCCCGGACGCCGCTCCCGCGGCCCCGGGCTCCGCCGCCGGCACCGCCGTGGCGGCCCCGCCCACGGCCGGCGGTGCCGTTCCCGGCTCCGCGCAGCCGACCGCCAAGGCCGGCGGGGGCGGCGGGGGCGGTACCCCGGCCGCCGCCCCCGCCGGGGGCGACTGCACCAAGCCCCCGCTGGCGGCCGGCCACAAGGTCGTCTACCTGAGCAAGCCCACGACGGCGACGGCGATCTCCGCCAGCGACACCACGTGGCAGTGCGAGCCCGACACCGACTTCGTCGCCGCCGGCGCTCCCAAGACCTACGCCTTCGCCGCCGGCGCCAAGGCGGAGCTGAACCACGAGGGCAGCCGGAAGGCCGTCACCCTCGCACAGCTGGCCACGCACACCGGCAAGTGCCTGAGCCACCAGACCGACCCGGCGGCCCCGTGCGGGGGCCCCGTGTACGACATCGCCCTGGACTCCTCCGGCAGGATCAGCCAGATCACCGAGGTCTGGTTCTGAGCCCACCGGCGTCCGGCACGGCCAGGGCCCTGCGGTGGACCGCAGGGCCCTGCGCCCGGTTACGCCACGCCGTTGCGGCGGTAGGGCTTGTACCGGTTGTCGCCGCCGTAGTACGGGTACGGGATCTCGTGCGAGACACAGCCCTTGCTGCCGCTGTCCTCGATCGCGATGTACTTGGTGTGGGCCGCGTCGGCCCAGCCGGCGAAGATGACGGTGTGGTCGCCCATGATCATCGCGTCGCCCGGCTTGAGGTCGTCCTTGCCGATGTGGTGCGACACCTCGGGCGACATCAGGCCGTAGGTGTCGAGGCCCGGCCCCGGCAGGCCCCAGGCGCAGGAGACCAGACCCGAGCAGTCCACCCGGTAGCCGTTGGTCTCGGCGCCCTGGCTGTAGCCGAGCTTGTGGTCGGCACGCTCCAGGGCGCGCTCCACGATGCCGCGCCGGTCGTCGGAGAGACCGTCGAGGTTGGGCCGGTCGATGACGCCGGCACCCTCACCGTTCTTCGGGTGCAGGTGGGTGTGCTTGTTCTGCGGCCAGTCCTCCCAGTTGCTGGAGCCGTTGATGAGGTGGGTGCTCCAGTCGCCGCGACTGCGGTCCTTCAGGCTGCCGCCGTCGTGCTTTCCGCCGGGGCCGCCCGCGTCACCGGTGCCGCCGCCACCGTCACCACCGCCGGTGTTCCCGCCACCGCCGCCGCCCTCACCGCCGTTGCCGCCGGTGTGACCACCGCCGCCACCACTGCCGCCGGGGTGACCGCCACCGCCGCCAGTACCGCCACCACCACCGGTGCCGTCGATCCCGGTCGGGGACTTCGGCTTCTCCTGGCCGTCGTGCTGCTTCTTCAGGTCTTCCGCGATCTTGCGCTCGGCGGCCTCGTACTCGGCGATCACCTGCTTCAGCTTCTGCGCGTCCTCGCCGAGCTCCTGGGTCAGCCTCTCCTTGGAGTCCTTCAGCAGGTCGGCCTTCTCCTTGATGATCCTCAGGCGGTAGGCGACGTCGTAGGCGACCGCCAGGAAGTTCCCGACGCCGGGAAGCATTCCGGCCTCGATGTCCATCGCGGCCGCCTTCTCGACGGCCCCCTTGATGGCCCCCAGCTGTTGGCTCATCTCGGACATCCGCTGGTTGATCCTCTGGAAGTCACTCTGGATCTTGGCCAGCTCCTGCAGCTGGTATCCGAACTGGTCGCCCATGGGGCGGTTCTCCCTCGTGCGGTGTGAATGCGTGGATGTGGAAGCTGACGTCGAGTCAGAAGGAGTCGGCGAGGGCCTTGATGGCCTTGCCCAGGTCGCCGATCTCGTCGGAGAAGCTGTTCATCTCCTTCACCCGGCCCTGTGCGTGCGAGGTGAAGGCGTCGGCCGACGGCCCGTGCCAGGTCAGGTGGCTCAGCGCGGTGCTGATCTCCTTGCCCAGCGCCTCCACCTCCTTGCTCATCTGCTCGAGCTCGGCGGCGTACTTGTTCAGTTCGGCGTCAGGATCGCCGAACATCTTGGTCAGCACCCAGTGCGTGATCCTGGTCGGAGCCCAGAGGACGTCCTCGGCGACGTGCACCACCGAGCTGCCCAGGTCCTTGACATCGTTCCACACTCCCACAGCCATTCCCCCGTAACTTGTTCTACAGGCTGATAGTCGGTCAAAAGGCTAGCCCACCATGATCAGCGCAGAAGACGTGTCCGCCGGGCCCCGACCGACCGTCAGAACGGCCTCTGCGGGCCTCGACGAGCGGGCCGATCGACCCCGCCGCCGCTCCCGCTCGGCCCGCCGCACCCGCACACCGCAAGGAACCAGCCCCTCCACCCGGTGCCCAACTCGCCCACAGGCCGTCGACCTTGTGCGCCACCTGCCCGGAAGGCCCCCGCCCACCTCCCGCCCGGGCCCGGATCAGCGGCGACGGTCCGGATCGGCCTGCCGCCCGCCCGCGCGGATCAGCCGGTCGACGACCCATGGTTACCGAAATCACGGTCTCCGAGCTCCACGGCCACCGAGTCTTCCAGCAAGCGCTGACAGGGGCCCCTCCCGGCAGCCGTGCCACAGCACCGGCGAACCGATCGAACCCTGCGGCACGCACCGGCGCACGCTGTTCGCCGGCCCTGCTCCTCGGTGTCCGCGTCGGATTTCTGCGGACCCTGCGGAACCGTCCCGTCGATCACGAGGTCAGCCCGTCGACTCCAGCCAGTCCGTGTACCAGGTGCGGACGTCCGGCCCCGGAGTCAGGCCGCCCCAGTCGGGGTCGTCGAACCAGACCTGTCCGGCGCTCTTCCCGGTGACGACGAGTCGGGCGGACATTCCGCATCCGGCTTCTGCGATGACCAGGCTCCCGCTCAGCCCGTAGCCTGCCCCACCCCCTTTGCCGGGGACGGGAATTGCCCCGGTGTACGGAAAGGGCGTGGCCAGGAAGCCGGGTGCCAGGCACGCCTCCCGGAGGTCATCGAGCCGGTGATCACGGGCAGCCTATCCGCCGGTCCGGGCCGTGGCGCCGCACCGCAGCTCGGGGAAGGGCACGGAACCGCCGTTGCGGCGCCCCGGGGATGTTCACGCCCGGTAAACCCTGGCCGACTCCGGCTGCGCCACAACGGCCGGCAGCCCCGGCCGGAGGCAATCAGCCACCGCCCGACGCCCGGGAGCGGGCTGCCGGGTGCGCGACCGAGCCGGCCGCCCGGCCCCTGTGCGCCCGTCCCGTCGGTGCGTCATCGCGCGGCACCGATCGCCGTCCGGCCGTCCTGACGTGCGGTGACGACCCCCTGCTCCACACCTGCTTCAGGTCGTCCCACAGTATGGGATGACCGGGGTCGCAGTGCCGTCGAAACAGGTGCCGCCATGGCCACGACCACTGCGGTCGCCAACGGGGAGTCACGAGCGGGCGAATCGTTTCAGCCATATTCGCGGTAATCAAAGAGATCAATGATCGGTATGTCGATCATACTTTCACTTCGCGATTTCCATTGGTACGCTTTCCGCATTGCGGAGGGGGTGATCATTTTCATGACCCTGACAAGCGGCTCGCTATTGCCCCGCCGATGCGTGCTCAATTCCACGACGCGGTCACCCGCAATGCCACGACAGTGAGATTTCGCGTGCGCGTCCGCAACCGCGGCCGCACCGGCGGCCTTTGGACGAGGGGGTGGTCTCGCGTAGTCCCTGAGGGCGTCGCAGGTTGGCGCAGCACACGTCCCGGGCCTCCCCGACCTGCACCCTCACGCCCCGCCCGACCTGCCTGGACGTGCCCGGACACCCACTGTGAAGCCGTGAAAGACCCGCATGAAGAACCGGGGGGAAACATGAACTCCGAGAACAGCGGCAACTGTTTTGGCATACGACTGCACACCGCCGCGCTCGCCGGCCAGGCGAGTGCCACCAGGCTCACCTTCCCCAAAAGCAGCCACATTTACAACTGCGGCGAGGAAGACAGCCATCTCTATGTGGTCGAGAGCGGCCAGGTGAAGACCGTCACGCATTCCCGCGAGGGCAAGCGGTGCGTTCTCTCGATCTACGGGCAGAACGATGTTTTCGGTGAACTCTGCCTCCTCTCCGGCGCCCGCGCCGAGACTGCGACCGCGATGCGCCGGACCACGCTGATCCGGATCCCCACCATCTGGGTGACGGGCTGCCAGGACCACGGCATCCGCGAGGCGTTCATGACCCACCTCACCGCGCGGCTCTCCGAGCAGCAGCAGACCATCGCCAACCTGGTGACCATGGACAGCGAGAAGCGCCTGGCCGCCCTGCTGCTGACGCTCGGCCGCAAGTTCGGCGAGCGCAGGCCCCCCGAGACGTTGGTGATCAAGGAACGGATCACCCAGGACGAGCTGTCCGGCATGGTCGGGACGACCCGCTCCCGGATCGGCTACTTCCTCAAGCGGTTCACCGACGCGGGCCTGGTGCAGCGGGTCTCGGGAGCCCACCTCTGGGTGGACGAGCGCGGTCTGGCCGAGTACGTCGAGTCGGAGTAGCGCCCGCGCCGGACGGTTCACCGCGGCCGGACGGCCGCGGCCGTCACCTCGTCAGCTCGATCGCCCCGGACGGGCAGAGACCGGCCGCCTCCCGTACGAGGTCGAGGACCCCGGAGTGCGGCCGGTCCTGCAACAGCACCACCCGCCCGTCGGAGGGGTCCTGGTCGAACACCTCCGGCAGCGTGAACGCGCAGTTCCCCGAGCCGCAGCAGCGCTCCGCGTCGACCCGGATGCCGATCACCATTCGACCATCAGCTCCGTGACCCCGTAGAGGCCGAACATGTGGTGCCGGAAGGGGATTTCGGCCACCGGACGGACGGTGCGCAGCTTCGGGAACCGTTCGAACAGCCGGGCCAGCGTCACCTGGAGTTCGACCCGGGCGAGCATTTGCCCCAGGCACTGGTGCGGCCCGAAGCCGAAGGCCACGTGCCCGCGGGCGGAGCGGGTGATGTCGAAGCGGTCCGGGTCGGAGAAGACCTCCGGGTCCCGGTTGGCGGCCATCAGCTGGGCGACCACGCCCTCCCCCGCCCGCACCGTGCGGTCGCCGATCCGGACGTCCTCCAGGGCGACCCGGTTCATCCCGATCTGCATGATGGTCTGATGGCGCAGCAGCTCCTCGACGGTGCCCGCGACGAGCCCGGGATCGCTGCGGAGAGCCGCGAGTTGGCCGGGGTGCTCCATGAGCAGCAGCGCGCCGAGGCCGATCATGCTGGCGGTGGTGTCGTGCCCGGCGGCGAGCAGCAGCCAGGCGAGCACCGGCACCTCGTCCCGGTCCAGCTCCCCGGTGGCCACCTGCTCCTCCAGCAACCTGCTGATCAGGTCGTCTCCGGGCTCGCGCTCCTTGGCGGCGACCAGGCCGGTCAGGTAACCGAGGATCTCCTCCTTGGCACGCACGACCTCGTCCGGAGTGCTGCGCCCGCTGATCATCACCCGGGTGCTGTCCTCGAAGCGGGCCCGGTCCTCGTACGGGACGCCCAGGACGCCGCAGATGGTGGTCGAGGGGACCGGGTAGGCCAGCGCCGTGACCAGGTCGGCGGGCGAGCCCTGCTCGGCCATCCGGTCCAGCAGGCCGTCGACGGTGCGCTCGACCAGCGGGCGCATCTCCTTGGCGCCCTTGGCGGTGAACTCCTTGCCGAGCATGCGGCGGTAGCGGAGGTGGTCGGCGCCGTCCATCCGCAGGAAGGTTCCCTTGAGCACCTGCGGGACGGCCTGGCGGTACATCCGGGGGAAGCCCGGGTGAGCGCTGTCCGCGCTGAACCGGGGGTCGTCGAGCATCGCGCGGACGTCCTGGTACCGGGTCAGCAGCCAGGCGTCCTGCCCGCTCGGCAGGACGACCTCGGCGACCGGCTGCTCGGCCTGCCAGTGGGCGTACTCGGCGGGCGGCGCGAACGGGCAGGTCCGCTCGCGGGGGAAGGTGGGCTCGCGGTCGGCCGTCGGCTCACCCTGGTGCCCCTCCGGACGGCCGCCCGCCTGAACCGCCTGAACCGCCGGAACTGCCGGAACCTCCCGAGCCTCCTGGTGAACCGCCGCCTGGGCCTCGTCTGCCATGGGTCCCGCCTTCCGTCGACGATCTGCGCCGGAGTTGCCGATGCGGCGCACGCTAGCCGGGCCGGGCCGCCGGGTCTGTTCACAACTGAGCACTGGCGCCTGCCTTCCCGCGTGCCCGCGTGCTTGTCCGCCCGCGTGCCCACCTGCTTGTCCGCTTGCCCGCTTGCTTGCTTGCCTGCTTGCCCGCTTGCCTGCTTGCCTGCTCAGCCCGCACGCCGGGGTCACCCGGCCGTGCCTGAGCAGCCCGCCCGGACGGACCGGTACACCTGTACCCGGGTTTGCCGCTGTCCGGCTCAGGCGTCCGGACGGGCCAGCAGCAGGCTGGTGTTGAAACCGCCGAAGCCGAAGCCGTTCGACAGCGCGAACCCGGGTCGGGCGCCCTCCGCGGCGGTGCCCGCGAAGCGGTACCCCGGGTCGATCGGGCGCCGCAGCCCAGGGGTGGGGTGCACGAAGCCGCGCTCCAGCTGGAGGACGGTCGCCACCGTCTCCACCACGCCCGCCGACGCCAGGCAGTGGCCGGTGACGGCCTTGGTGGAGTTGATCCAGGGTGTGCCGGCCTCGTCGCCGAGGGCCAGCCGCAGTGCCGCGAGCTCGGTCCGGTCGCCGAGCGGCGAGGCGGTGCCGTGGGTGTTGACGTAACCGATCTCGCGGGGGGCGAGACCCGCACGCCGCAGGGCCGTCCGCATCGCGCGGGCCTCGCCGGCCGCCGAGGGATCGGCGAGCTGGTTGCCGTCCAGCGCGCTCCCGTAGCCGCGCAGGACCGCGCTCGCCGCCCGGCCCCTGGCCCGTGCGGAGGCGGCCGACTCCAGCACGACCACGGCCGCGGCCTGGCCGGGGCTGAAGCCGCGGTGGTCCGCGTCGAACGGCGCACCGGGCGGCGGGGTGCCGGGCGGGCCGACGGCAGCCATCGCACCGAGCGTCAGGTAGCCCCGGGTCTGCAACGGGGAGAGGTCGACGAGGGCGCCCACCACCAGGCAGACGTCCACCGCGCCGAGCTCGACCAGCCGGGCGCCGGTGATGACGCCGAGGTTGCCGCTGGCGGAGCCGCCGCCGACGGTGCAGCCCTCGCCGGTGATGCCGAGGATGTGGCTGAGGGTGCCGACGTGGTCGGTGTCCTGGTGGTGCAGCGCGTAGCGGGCGGGGAGGAAGGCGGGGTCCCTCCGGTAGCGGGGGCGCTGCTGCTCGGTGTGCTGCTCGGTCAGGTTGTTGCCCGCGACGACCAGCCCGATCCGGTCCGGGTCGGCCGGGGCCTCGTGCAGGCTCGCCGCCTCCCAGGCTTCGAGGGCCGCGGCTGCGGCGGCCCGCAGCGGCCACGGGGACCGCCCGGCCGCCCGGACCGCCGTGCCCAGGACATGTGCCGGGAGGTGGCGGGCGGCGACGGCGCGCTCCAGCGAGAAGCCGTCGACGGGGGCGGTCAGGGCGGGCCCGTCGGCCGTACCGGTCGGGCGCAGCCCGTCGGCGCCCGCCGCCAGGGCGTCCGCGAAGCCGTCGACGTCCTGGGCCACCGAGCAGACGATGCCGAGGCCGGTGATCCCGGCCGGGGCCGGCGGCCGGCCGCTCACGCGTGCTTCAGCATGACGTCCACCAGGGTCGCGAGGTCGTACCCCTGCTGGAACTCGTGCACGGGTACCACGATGCCGAGTTCCTCCATGGTGAGGGTCACGATCTCGGCCCGGTCGATGCTGTTGCAGCCGAGTTCCGAGAGGGTGCGTTCGGCGGCGAAGGCGGCCGGGTCGAGCTCGGGCACCACGTCCAGGGCGTTGCGCCGCAGGGTGTCGAAGACCTGGGTTCGGGTGAGGGCGCTCACGGATACTCCTCTCGGGCTGGCCCGGGGCCGGCCGACGGGGGTTCGACGGGGGTTCGGCGGGGTTCGGCGATACGCATCCCGCGGAACGGGTCCGGCGGAATCGGTCCGGATCGGACCGTCCGTCAGATCCATTCGTAGCGGCGGTGGTAGTCCTCGATCGCCGCCAGGGCGAGGATCTTCGGGCGTTCGGCGACGCGGTCCAGCAGGGCCAGGTGGGGTTCGTGGTCGACCCGGCGGTGGCGGTCCGGGTGCAGACAGCCTCGGTTCTGGTCGAGCAGGGCGTCGTACTCCGCGAAGGTGAGGCGGCCCCGGCCGGCGATGCGCTCGGCGATCCGGGCCTCGGCCAGGGCGGCGGTGGAGTCCGCGCCGATCACTCCGCTGAAGAACTCCGAGGAGCAGCCGGAGCCGTACGAGAACAGGCCGACCCTGGCGGGGGCGGCGGGCCGCACCTGGTCGATCAGGGCGGCCAGGGCGAGGTAGAGCGAGCCGGAGAAGAGGTTGCCGACCTCGCCCGGGTACACCAGGGACGGCGCCACCCTCCGGGCGAAGTCGGCTTCCACCTCCGGGCCTGCGGCCGTGCCGAGTTCGCGCATCATGCGGCGGTGGCCCGCCTTCACCATGCCCGCGAAGGGGGTGTGCATCGCCAGGTGGTCGAAGGTCCGGACGAAGTCGGCGTCCTCGACGCGGGAGCAGTAGTCGGCGAAGCTCCCGCCGAGGCACTCCAGGTAGGCGAGCAGCGAGCGGTCGACGTCGGCGATGTCCAGGTCGGGGGCGGGCCGGGCCGAGTCCAGGGTCTCGAAGCTGTAGGTGCCGAAGGCTCCTTGGTCGACCGTCAGCACCCGTGGCTCGTCCCCGACGAGCATCGCCACCGCGCCGGTGCCGGTGGCCGGTTCGGCGTACTCGGCCCGTGCGTCGGCCAGCGAGACGTCGGTCGCGACGACCAGTGCCTTGGCGCCCTCGGAGAAGCCGGAGGCCGTCTGGGCGAGCGCGAGCTGGAGGGCGGCGGTGGCCGAGTAGCAGGCCTGCTTCATCTCGACCAGACGGCAGTTGCGGCCGAGACCGAGGTACCGGTGGACGTAGGAGGCGATCGACTTGCTGTAGTCGATGCCGGATTCGCTGGTGGTGACGAGGAGTTCGACTCGGTCCCGGATGTCGGGCCCGAGCCGGTCGAGCAGCGGGGCGGCGGCGTTCACCGCGTTGGTGACCGGGTCCTCGAACGGCAGGGCGACCGATCGCCGGCTCATGGTCAGGTTCCCGAACCGCCCGGCGTCCAGGCCCCGGCCGGCGAAGACGTCGGACGCCGGGATCTGCAGCAGCCCCGGGTGGACGTCGAGTGCTTCGATGCCGATCGGCCTCATCCGGGCCTCCTCGTCGTCGTGGCGGTGGTTCGCGTGGCGGTGGTTCGCATGGAGGTGGGCAGCGTGGAGGTGGGCAGCGTGGAGGTGGGCAGCGTGGAGGTGGGCAGCGCGGAGGTGGGCAGCGTGGAGGTGGGCAGCGTGGGGGCGGGCAGCGTGGGGGCGGCGGGCAGCGTGGGGGCGGCGGGCTGCGCGCCGGCCGTGGCTCCGGCTGCGGCGGTTCCGTTCACCGCGCCGGCTCGTCGCCGCCGGTGCCGATCCGGCCGAGGAAGTCCGACAGGGCCCGGTTCACGGCCTCGGGGCTGGTCACGCTCGGGAAGTGGCCCGCGTCGGCGATCTCCTCGAACCGGGCGTCCGGGATCAGACCGTGCAGCAGGTGGGCCGTCTTCAGCGGCACCACGCAGTCGTGCCGGCCCTGAAGGACCAGTGTCGGCACGCCGATCTCCGGCAGGCGGCCGAGCAGGTCGGGTTCGGCGGCGAACAGGTCGAGATAGCGCAGGCCCAGGTACGGATCCATGCTCTCGCAGCGGAGCAGGTGCGCGGTCAGCTCGTCCCGCCGGACGGCCACCCGGTCGGCGCCGCCGGCCGTGATCCGGTCGAAGTCCTCGGCGACGATCCGTTCGAGCCGGTTGACCTCCCCCGTGCGGTTGGCGTACTTGAAGGAGCTGCAGATCAGGGTCAGCGAGGCGGTGTCGGCCGGGTTGGCCAGGGCGAAGTTCTGCGCGAGCAGCCCGCCGAACGACGCGCCCACCACGTGCACCGGCCTTTCCAGCAGCCCGAGTTCGGCCAGCACGCCCCGGTAGAGGCGGGCCAGACCGGGCAGCGTGAGGTCCTCGGCCGCATCGGTCGCACCGACCCCGGGGTGATGGACGACGACCACGCGGTAGCGGTCCGCCAGGGCGGCGAACTGGTACGCGAACAGCCCGGCACCGATGTTGAACGGGTGCATCAGCAGCACGGTCGGCCCGCTGCCGCGCAGGAGGACCTCCACCCGGCCGCCGGCAGCGTGGACCAGCCGTCGCTCGGTGCCCGGCGCGTGTTCGCGGAGCAGGGCGAAGTTCTCATCGGGCGGCAGGTACCCCTCATCCAGCAGTTCCCGGACGTCCTCCGGCACCGCCTCGGCCGGCTGGTACTCGGCGAGTGCCGCGTCGCTCGCGCCGTGCGGCGCGGTGACGGACACCAGATCGTCCGGCGAGACGGGCCCTTCGAAGAGCGTGACGAGCCGGTCGGCCGCGTCCGCCACCCGGTGGCGCGCCATACCCACCGGCACGGCCAGCCGGATGCAGCAGCGCATCCGGTCGTCGCCGCCCGCCAGCTGCGGGCCGCCCCGGATCCCGGTGTGCCGGTAGATCCAGGCGAGACAGGCCGCCACCGGGTGTCGGAACCCGTCGAAGCGCGGTACCCGGGCCACGTCCAGCACCACACCGTGGACGGACGGTCCCGGTACCAGGGGCACCCCCGCCTCCTCCAGCCGGCTGCGCAGCAGCGCGACGTTCGCCGTCCGCTCCCGGACGAGGGCGGCGACCCCGGCGGTGTCCGCCAGGGCCAGGGCAACCGCACGCCGGGCCGCCAGGTTGAGCTCCGGACCACGCACCGAGACGCGCTCGGCCAGCCGGGCGGCGACCTCGGGCAGCCGGGTGGCCACCAGGCCGCCCTGGTCCACACCGAAGTCCTTGGAGAGGCTGACGGTGACGGCGTCGGCAAGGCCGAGGATCTCGCGGACGATGTCCCAGACCTCCCCGACGTCCGGAAGGTCCGAGGTGGCCAAGGTCGCCGAGGTGGCCGAGGTGGCCGAGGTGTGACCGGCCGCGCCGGTCGCGTTTGCCGTGAGGAGGACGGCGTTGTCGACCAGTCGGGTAGCGTCCAGCACCAGTGGCACGCCGTACCGCCGGCACAGATCGGCCGCACCCCGGAGGTTGCCCAGCGACATCGGGCGGCCACCACCGGAGTTGGCCGCAGGTTCGAGGCAGACGAAGGAGAGCGCCGCCGAGCTCCCGGACAGGGCCCCTTCCAGCGCGACGAGGTCGACGTCGCCCGGGAAAGGAGCACCGGTGTCACCGGCCGAGGGCAGCGGCGGGGCGGGCGCGAAGCCGTGCTCGGCGAGGTTGAACAGCCAGGTCGGGAAGAGCGAGTTGTGCAGGACGGTGCCGGGCCGTCCGGGCCAGGACCGGCACAGCAGGGCCTCGGCCGAGCGCCCGGAGGAGGTGAGCCAGTTCTGCTCGAACGGCAGCCACGGCACGACGGCCGGACTGGCGTCGGGCGCGGTGCGGAGGGCGGACCGCCCGCGCAGGTCCGCCATCCGCGCGAGCACCTCCGAGTCGGAGCGCTCGGCCCACGAGTCGGTCAGCAGGTCGGTCTCCACCTCGGTGTGCTCCAGGCGCACCGGGTTGTGCCCGTTCGCAGCCAACTGCATTGTGCGGTGCAATACTCGGCCGTCCTCCGGGGCCGGTCGCCGCAGGACGGCGTCCGGACGAGCGGCAACCGGCAGGTCTGCAACCGGAAGGCCGGTGCCCGGAATGTCTGCAACCGGACGGCCGGTACCCGGACAGCCGGTGGCCGGAAGGTCGGGCCCGAGTGGCTCCGGCGAGGCGATCATCAGGATCACGTCCGCCACATCCGTGGACTCCCCCTCGGCCGGGGTGCAGAGATAGATCGGCAGGTTGTCCGGGCGGAACTTGTTCTTGAACTGGAGGTTCCCGCTGCCGAAGATCCCCGCCGAGCGGAGCTCGGCCAGCGCCTTCTCAGCGGCAGGCGAGGCGTTGGGCGAGTCGCAGACCTTGCCGCCGAAGCTCGCTCCGAAGCTGAAGACCGTCGCCCCCTCGGCGACGAGCTGCCGGATGATCCGCACGATGGCGAACTCCAGACCGCCCAGCGGCATGTCCTTCGGGTAGAACTCCACGTCGAGCAGGTAGCCCGGCTCGGACGGAATCCTGGTCACCACGATCGCGTTGGCCAGCGTCCCGTCCAGGTGGGTCAGGAACACCCGGTGTCGCTCGGGCAGCCGCCCGGAGGTGATCTCCGCCCGCACGGTCCGCACGTACGGGTTGACCATCTGCTTGGCGTCGGCCCAGCTGTCGACCAGCGAGGCGATCCGGGCGTCCGTCGCGGGGTCGCTGCCGGACCGGTACTCCACCGTCCGCGCGTCCCCGGCCTTCTCGAACTTCTGGACCATGTAGCGCAGCCTGCTCATCCGGCCGCCGGAGAGGGTGAAGGAACCGAGGTCCGCCAGCCGCTGCACCGCCCCGAACGGTGTCGCGTGCACCGCCACGCCGGCCACCTTCTCCAGCCGGACCAGCGACAGCAGGTTGGCCTGGCCTCCCGTCCTCCGGGCGAGCTCGAACCACTCCTCGGCAAGCTGCTCGAAGTAGCCGTCCGGCCCGACATAACTCCAGGCGAGCAGCGCCCGGCCGCGCTGCGAAAAGTTCAGGTAGCCCCGGCGCTCCGCACCGAGGAAGGCGTACGGCGCGATGTCGCGGCCGGCCAGGCCGCTCTCCCGGCCGTGCGCCTGCTCCAACTCCGCCAACAGACGGCGCAGCGCGGGGTCACCGCCCGGGCCGGCCTTGCGGACCACGGTCGGCCCGCCGTCACGGCCAGGTTCGTTTACGGGTGTGCCGAGGGGCACGGCCGCCGGAGCAGGGACGGCGACGGGCACGGCGGTGGACCCCGGGTCCACGGACGCGCCGTCCTGCGGCGCATCGGCGGACGGCTCACGGACGGACCGGACGGCCTCGGCTCCATGAATGGCGGTCAGTTCGGCTGCCAGCTCGGCGAGCGTGGGACGGTCGAAGAGCAGAGTCTTGCGCAGCGCGCCGAGTCGGTTCTCCAGGGCGCTGACGGAACGCAGCATGTCGAAGGAGGTGAAGCCGTTGCCGGCGAACGTCAGGGCCGGGTCGAGCACACGGCCGGTCACCTCGGTGAGAACGGCGGCCAGCGCCTGCTCGGGGCCATCGGGCGAGCCGGTGTTCGGCCCGGTCAGCCGTGCCGGCGGTGTTCCGGGGGCGGCCTGCGCGGTCCGGGCCGGCCGAACCGGTTGAGCCGGTCGGGCCGGTTGAGCCGGTTGAGCCGGTCCGGCCGGTCGGGTCGAGATGCCGGCGAGGTGGGCGGCCAGCGCGGCGGCGGAGTCGTGCTCATACAGGTCGGCCGCCTTCAGTTCGACCCCGTAAGCGGTGCCGAGCGCGGTGGCGAGGTCCATCCGGAAGATCGAGTCGAGTCCGAGCTCGGTGAACGGCCGGCCGGGTTCCACCTGCTCCACCGTCAGCCCCAGCAGATCGGCGACGGCGGCCCGGATGACCGCGACCGGATCACCCTGCGGCGGCACTGCGGGCTGATAGCCGGGAGCGGGTCTGGACTCGGGCGCAGGCTGCGGTACGAGAGGCCCGGGCGCGGAGTTGCCGAGCTTGGACGCGGGAGCGGGCGCAGGCACGGGTACGGGCGCAGGCACGGACGCGGGAGCGGGAGCGGGCACGGGCACCTCGGCTGCCCGGGCGGCCGGTGTGCCGGTCGCGGGCAGCGCGGCGAGCCGGACCGTGGGACGGCGGCGGCGCGTGGTCGGGCCACCGGAGAGACCGGTGGGAGACGGGGAAGGGCCCGGGGAGAGGCCCTGGGCGGGAACCGGCTCGCCGGCCGGCCGGGTCGGCTGGGACACCTCGGGCTCCGTCATCACTAGCGCACCGGACGCGGGCGGATCAGCGGGTCGAGCAGTGGGTCGGACAGCGGGCACGTGCGGGGAACCGGGTATGCGTGGGGTGTCGGACGCATGCGGCGTGGTGGGCACGGACGGGGTGTCGGGCACGGTGAACCAGTGGCGGGCCGGTGTGAACACCACCCCGGGCAGCGGCAGCCGCCGAGGGGGCCCGTCCGGGTGCAGCGCGGCCCAGTCCACCTCGGTGCCCTCGGTCCAGGCTCGGGCCAGGTCGTCGGGCTTGCTCAGCAGCGCGGGGGCGAGGGCCCGGCCCGCCGCCCTGCGGACGGTGCCCCGGTGGAGGACATCGAGGCCAGCCGCACCGGCCGCCGCCGCCCGCAGCAGCGCCGCCGCCTGCCGCACGTCGGCGGCGACCAGGGCCAGCCGCTCGGTGAGCTCCTCCCGGCCACTCTGCAGGGTCCAGGCGACCCGGCGCAGGTCGGTGCCGGACCCGGCCTCCAGGTGCGCAGCGAGCCGCTCGGCGGAGCGGAGCAGTGAGCCCGGATCGCGCGCGGACAGCGGCAGCACCTGCGGCCCGGTCCCGGACCGCGCTGGTTCACGGTCGTCCGGCACTCGGTCCGCCGGCAGGGCTCCAGCCGGCACGGCGTCGTCCGGTACGGCGACCTCCGGCACGGCGTCGTCCGGCCCTCGGCCGTCCGGCGCCCGGTAGGACTCCACCACCACATGGGCGTTGACCCCGCCGAACCCGAAGGAACTGACCCCGGCCCGCCAGGTGTCCCGGCCTTCCTCGTCCTTCCGGGGCTCCCACGGCTCGGTCTCGGTGTTGATCCGCAGCCCGCCGTCGTCCAGCCGCAGGTACGGATTGGGCTCGGCGAGGTGCAGGTGGGCCGGCCGGATGCGGTGCCGGAGCGCGAGCAGGACCTTCAACAGGCCCGCCATACCCGCCGCAGCCTCCGCGTGCCCGAGGTTGGTCTTCACCGAGCCGATCGTGATGACCGGCAGTTCGGCCGACCGGGTGCCGAACTCCTCGGCGAGCCTGGCGAGGGCCTGCCGAACGCCCTCGATCTCGACCGGATCACCGAGCCTCGTCCCGGTGCCGTGGGCCTCCAGGTAGCCGACGGTGGCCGGGTGCACCCCGGCGTCCCGGTGGGCCTGGACGATCACCTGGGCCTGGGCCTCCGGATTGGGCGCGGTCAGCGACGGCGCCTTGCCGCCGTGGTTCACGGCGCTGCCCCGCAGCACGGCATGGATGTGGTCACCGTCCGCCTCGGCCCGGTCGAGCCGTTTGAGCACCAGCGCGCCGACCCCCTCGCCGCGCGCATAGCCGTCGGCGTCCTTGTCGAAGGTCCGGCACCGGCCGCCGGGGCTGAGCATCCCGGCCCGGGTGAACGAGGTGAACAACCCGGGGCTCAGCGCCAGGCCCACGCCGCCCGCGACGGCGAGCTCGCACTCGCCGTCCGACAGCGCGCGGATCGCCCGGTGCACGGCGACCAGTGAGCTGGAGCACGCCGTGTCGACGGTCTCGCTCGGCCCGTGCAGGTCCAGTTGGTGCGAGATCCGGTTGCACAGCACCGAGCGCGCGATCCCGGTCGCCATGTGCGCCTGGACGTCGAGTCCGTGCCGGGCCATCAGCTCGCCGTAGTCACCGGTCGCGATGCCCGCGAACACGCCCGTCGCGCTGCCGGCCAGATCGGAGGGCCGTTGCCCGGCATCCTCCAGTGCCCGCCACACGACCTGGAGGAACAGCCGGTGCTGCGGGTCCATCAGCTCGGCCTCACGCGGCGAGATGCCGAAGAACGCGGCGTCGAAGCCGGCCACGTCCGCCAGGAATCCGCCACGGACCGCGCGGGTGCCCGGATCGGCCAGCAGCTCGGCCCGGTCGGCCGGGACCGGCCCGGTGAGGTCGACTCCGTCCCGGAGATTGGTCCAGAAGACTTCCAGGTCCGGCGACTTGGGAAAGACACCGGCCATACCGATGACCGCGATCCGGCGGCCCCCGCGCGCCGGGGCATTCGGGGCACTCGGGGCGCTCGGGGTGCTCACAGCGCTCGGGGCACTCGGGCCACTCGGGGACGCCGGGGCGGCCACCGGCTCGACGGGTACCGGCGCTTCGAGGGGCGCCGACGCATCGACAACGGTGGGGGGCTCGCCGACGGCAGTCGGTACGACACCCGCCGTGGGTGCCTCGGGCCGACCGCCCGGCGCATCGGCGACCGCTGCGGGGTGGCGGCTCACCAGGTAGCGGGCCGCGTCGTGCAGGCTCGGCGCCTCGAAGAGGACGGTGGGCAGCAGCTCCAGCCCGTAGCGTTCGTTGATGCGCTCGACGAGCTCGGTGAGCGAGATCGAGTCGAAGCCCAGCTCCAGCAGCTCGATCCGGGTGTCGATCTCGTCGATGTCCACCATCAGGAACTCGGCTGCCATGCCGCACAGTTCGAGCTCCACGGCCTCGACCCGCCGGTCGCCCGTGGGTGCGGGTGCCGCCCCCGGTGCGGGGACCAACGCGGGGGCCGATACGGGGGCCGAAGCCGGTGCGGGGACCAACGCGGGGGCCGATACGGGGGCCGAAGCCGGTGCGGGGGCCGATGCGGGGGTCAGGACGGGAGGCGGTGCCGGTGCGGCTGCGGACGGCTCCCGGGTCGGCAGCCCCTCGACCGCCGTGACCACCGTCTCCGTCCCCGTGAGTGCCCGGCGGAAGACCGCGAGTCCGGTCTCGGTCCGCATCGGGAGCATCGACCACCGTCGGGCGAACAGCCGCAGGGTGGCCTGGTCCACCGTCATGCCGCCGTCCTGCCAGAGCGGCCAGCCGATCGCCACACTCCGGCCGGAGCGCAAGCCTGCCGAGCGCCAGCGCTCACGGGT
Organism: Kitasatospora sp. NPDC056138; assembly: GCF_042264695.1. Classification (NCBI taxonomy): domain Bacteria; kingdom Bacillati; phylum Actinomycetota; class Actinomycetes; order Kitasatosporales; family Streptomycetaceae; genus Kitasatospora; species Kitasatospora sp. NPDC056138. The sequence continues at coordinate 100,060 of NZ_JBHJVK010000016.1, forward strand.
CGCGGCGAAGTGGTTGAGGAAGGAGTTGGCGTACGCGTAGTCGGCCTGGCCCAGGTTCCCGGTCTCGGCGGTCACCGACGAGAACAGCACGAAGAAGTCGAGCGGGTCGCCGGCGGTGGCGCGGTCCAGGTGGAGCGTGCCGCCCACCTTGGGTGCGAGCACCTCGGCGATCTCGGAGTCGGTCTTGCGGACCGCCCGGGCATCCCGGTGGACCCCCGCGGCGTGCACCACACCGTGCAGGTCGCCGTACCGGCGGTGGATCTCGTCGATCAACTCCCGGGTGGCTTCGGGCGAGCCGAGGTCGGCGCGGCGGTACCAGACGGTGCTGCCGTCGCGGCCGAGTGCGCGGACCCGCTCGGCCGTGTCCTCGTCCAGCGCAGAGCGGCCCACCAGCACGAGGTTGACCGGCGCCTGCGCTGCGAGGAAGCCGGCGAAGATCAGGCCTAGGGCGCCGGCGCCGCCGGTGACCAGGTAGCAGCCTCCGGGACGCAGCTCAGGACCACGCGGCTCACGGCGCGGACCGGAGCCATGCGCCGGTTCGGGTTCGGCTTCCAGTTCCGGTTCCAATTCCGGCTGCGGCTCCGACTCCGGCTCCGGTGTCTCCTCGTCGAGCTCGCGGACCAGCCGGTCCGTTCCGCACAGTCGCAGTTCGGAGACCCCCCGGCCCACACCACGTCCGGCCTCTGCGGCGAGCAGTGCCGCGATGGCGCGCGGATCGCCCTCCGTGGACTCCAGCTCCACCCGGGTGGCCGAGAAGGTGCTGTGCTCCAGGGCGAGCGTCCTGAGCAGTGCTCCCAGCGCAGCGTGCTGCGGCTGTTCGGCCGCCGGTCCGTGCACCACAACAGCGTGCAGCGGCCCGGTGCGGTTGCGACGCAGCAGAGCGGTCAGTGTCCGGAACAGGCTGGTCAGCGACTGCCCGGCCACCTGATCGCCGGCCGCCGGACAGTCGGACGGGGACGGGGAGAGTGGCGTGTCCGGACAGGTCTGCATGACCAGATCGGGCAGCCGGCGCTGCCGCGCGAGCACGGCGAGCAGCCGCTCGTACTGGTTATGGTCCTGCCACGCGAGGGTGTACTGGTCTGGACCGGTCTCCGCGAAGGCGGCTCCCGGTGCGGCGGTGATGACGCGGTTCGCGCCGCGCCGGACGAGTTCGGCGGCGAGAACGGTGCCGTCGAGCGTGTCGTCGGCGTGCAGGAGCAGGACGGTGCGGCTGTGGAGTGACGACTCGTCGGCCGGCTGCGGCCGCCAGGCGGGCCGGAGCAGCCGCAACGCACCGACCTGTTCCGGCTCGGCGGCCCTCTCGGCCCCAGCGGTCAGCTGCGGTCCGGTGACCGGCGGCCGTCCGGCGGCCTGCGTCGGGGGCGCGCTGGTCTCCGGCACGGCGGTCTCCGATGCAGCGGAGGGTCGGGGCTCGGCGGCGGGTCGGGGCTCGGCGGTGGGTGTCTCGATCCAGAAGCTCCTGCGCTCGAAGGGGTAGGTGGGCAGCCGCACGGCGCGGCGCGGTGCGCCCGGCCAGAGACGGCGCCAGTCGACCCGGACGCCGGACGTCCATGCGGCTGCCAGGGTGTCCAGGTCGGGGCGGGCCGCCCGTCCGGCGACGTCCCATGCCGGTTCCTGTTCCAGATCCTGTTCCTGCGCCTGCCCTGCGGGTGTGGCACTTCCGGTGTACACCCGAGGGTCCTGTGATCCGGCGGCGAAGGCGCGCAGCAGGGTGGCCAGCCCCTCGGCGCCGTCCTCGGCCGGAACGCGGACGGCGAGGCGTTCGGCCATCGCCCGGCGGCCGAGCTGGGTGGTCCTGGCCAGGTCGGCCAAGTAGGCCGGGTCGGTCGGGTCGGTCGGGTCGGTCGAATCGGCAGCAGATTGGTCCGCCAGGAATTCCGCGAACCGGGCTGCCATGTCGACGAGTTGACCCCTGGTGCGGGCCGAGAGCAGGACGAGCTGCTCCTCCCTGCCCCCTGCACCGGCACCGGCACCGACTGCGGGTGCGGGTGCGGGTGCGGCTGCGACCTCGGCTGCGGGGTCCGTCACGGAGACGTCCCCGGGCTGCCGGAGGTACTCCTCGACGACCAGGTGGACGTTGGCACCACCGGCCCCGAAGGAGCTGACCCCGGCTCGGCGGGGCAGGGTGACCGGCAGCCCGTCGGCTCCGGTCCGCCGCAGCGGGACCCAGTCGGCCGGGCCGGGCACGGGGGCGAGTCCGTTCCCGGCGAAGTCGATCTTCGGGTTGGGGGTGCTGAGGCCGACGGCGGGGGCGAGCCTGCCATGCCGCAGTTGCAGCAGCACTCTGGTGAGGCCGGCGATGCCCGCCGCGCCCTCCAGGTGGCCGATGTTGGCCTTCACGGAGCCGACCGCACAGAGCCCCCGTCCCGGTCGGGCGCCGTCGCGAAGGGCGCGACCGAGGGCGGCGACCTCGATCGGGTCGCCGAGCTCGGTTCCGGTGCCGTGCGCCTCGACGTAGCCGATCGTGTCCGGCGCGACCCCCGCGCGGCGCAGCGCGTCGGTGACCAGCGCGGCCTGGGCGTTGGGGTTGGGGACGGTGTAACCGCCGGTCTTCCCACCGGCGTTCATGGCACCGCCTCGGATCACCGCCAAGATCCGGTCGCCGTCGGCGACGGCCCTGCCGAGCGGCTTCAGCAGGACGGCGCCCACGCCCTCGCCCGGCACGATGCCGTCCGCCGAGGCGTCGAAGACCTTGCAGGCACCATCGCCGGAGAGCATGTTCATCGCGCTGAGTGCCACGTGGTGGGACGGGTGCAGGATGAGGTTCACCCCGCCCGCGACGGCCATCCGGCATTCGCCGCGCCGTAGGCTCTCGCAGGCCAGGTGCACCGCCGTGAGCGAGGACGAGCACGCCGAGTCGACGGCGAAGCTGGGACCGTGGAAGTCGAAGAAGTACGAGACCCGGTTGGCCAGCGACCAGTACGAGGAGTGCGCACCCGCAAGCCGGCCGTGCTCCCAGGCGGTGGCGCCGAGTTGGCCGTATGTCCCGTACATGGTGCCGACGAACACACCGGTGGACTGCTCGTGCGTGTGTTCGCCGAGATAGCCGGTCTCCTCCAGCAGGTTCCAGGCGGTCTCCAGGAAGAGGCGCTCCTGCGGGTCGATGTCGGCCGCGTCCCGGGCGAGGATGCCGAAGAAGGCGGGGTCGAACCGGTCGACCTCCTCCAGGAACCCGCCCCAGCGGGAGTTGGTGCGCTGCGGGCGTCCGCGTCGGGGGTCGTAGGTGGACCGCCAGTCCCAGCGTTCGGCGGGCACCTCGGTGACGGAACTGATGCCCGCCGCCAGGTTCTGCCAGAAGGCGTCGAGGTCGCGGGCTCCCGGGTAGCGCCCGGTGACGCCGACGACCGCGATCGCATCGGCAGGCGGGTCCGAGGCGTCGGCGGAGCCGGTCGGGACGGGAGCGGTGCCCGGGGTGCCATGGGTGACAGGGGTGCCATGGGTGACAGGGGCAACAGGGACGGGCGGGGAGGCAGGGGCAACCGGGGAGACAGCGGAGACAGCGGCAGCCCGAGCTGCGGGGGGAACGGGCGGCGCGAGCAGCGTCGCGAGCCGTTCGGCGTGCTCGGCCGCGAGGTGGTCGGCCAGTTGTCCGATCGTCAGGTGCTCGAAGAGCAGGGTGGCGGGCAGGCTGCCCAGGTCCCGCTCGAACCGGCCGACGATCTGCAGGCTCACCAGGGAGTCCACTCCGAAGGTCTCGAAGGTGGCGGCGTCGTCGAGATCCGCCTCACGATGCTTCAGCACCTCCGCGAACACCTGCCGGACGTACCGTCGCACGTCCGCGCCGCCGGGGCGGTCGGCCGGGGCCGTCGCTCCGGCCAGCGGGCGGGCGAGGATCACGCACTGCTCGCTGTCGTCGCCTTCGCTCCCCGGGGTGCCCAGGACCTCCTCGGTGCGCAGGCCGGCGGCCGACAGGGCGGCCCGCCACTGCGCGGGGCCGAGCAGCGGGGCGTCGGCGAGCCGCTGCTGCGGATCGGTGAAGCGCCACCAGCCGCCGGTCAGGCCGAAGGTGAGCGTGAGGAAGTCGGAGGCCCGGGTGACCTCGTTCACCAGCAGCAGCCCGTCCGGCCGGAGCAGGGCGCCGGCGTGCCCGAGGGTGCGGGTGATCGACTCGGTGGCGTGCAGCACGTTGGTCGCCAGCACCACGTCGTAGCTTCCGGGGGTGAAGCCCTGGCCGAGCGGGTCCCGCTCGATGTCGAGCAGCCGGAAGCGGGCAGAGGGGTGGTCGGCGCCGAACGTCTCGCGGCCGTGCGCCAGGAAGGCCGGGGAGACGTCGGTGTAGTCGTACTCCAGGGTCGCGCCGGACCGGGCGCAGGCCGCGAGGACGGCTGCCGAACTGCCGCCGGTGCCCGCACCGATCTCCAGCACCCGGGCCACCGGACGGTCCGCGCAGGCGCGGCGCACCGCCTCGGCCGTCCGCTCCGCGAGCAGCGCGTTGAAGTGGTCGACGATCGGCTGGCCCCGGTAGACGCCCTCCACCAGGCTCATCGAACCGCCCGGGAACAGCACCTCCATCGGGCTGCGGCGACCGGCCAGGACGTCTTCGAGGGCAGCGGTGCAGGCCGAGAGCAGTGCCGTGTGCGGGGCCATCTCCGGGTACCGGCGGGTGAGGTCCGCCAGGTCGGCCGCAGGAGCCGGGCGGTCCGGCCGCAGGGTGACGGTGTCGCTGTCCAGCAGCACCGCACCGGCCCGGTCGAGCAGGCGCAGCAGCACGTCGAACAGCGGCCGGTGCCCGTCCAGGACCCCGAGGTCGGCGCGCAGGTCGGCGACCCGGACGGGTGTGCCGGGCGGGTGCAGGAGGTCCCAGCCCTCCGCCAGCGCGGCGGCCAAGTGGCGGGCGGCCGAGTCGAGTTCGGCGAAGGCGCGGCGGGCCCGGCGGACGGGGCTGTCCTGGCTGCCGTCGAGGCCCTCGGAAGCACGGACGGCCGGAGCGGGCCGCACCGGGACGGGCTCGGACTCGTGCCACGGCACCCACCCGGAACCGGGCTCGTGCCGTGGCACCGACGCGGAAACGGACCCGGACTCGGACCCCGGCGCGGACTCGGAACCGGACCCGGGCTCGGCCCCCGGCACGGACTCGGACTCAGCCGCAGCGGCGGTCTGCCGGGCGCCGGTCCGTGCCGGGCCGGGGGCGGCGGGTTCCACGCCGATGCCCGCCAGCCAGGCCGCCGAGGCCCGGACCACCAGTGCCTGCGGGACGTCTGCGGCAAGGAGCCGGGTCAGGGCGGCGACACCCTCGGACTCCTCCACCGAGCCGACCCCGAGGGCGGCCAGCCGCTCCCGGTGCCGCCGGTCTGCGACGGCGCCGGTTCCACCCCAGTAGCCCCAGTTGACCACCGAGGCCGGCACGCCCCGGCCGCGCAGCCAGAGTGCGTGGGCGTCCTCCCAGGTACTGGCGGACGCATAGTTGGCCTGCCCGGCGCTGTCCACGAAGCCTGCGGCCGACGAGAAGAACACCAGGAAGTCCAGCGGTTCGCCGGCCAGCGCGCGCTGGAAGGCGCGGGCCCCCGCCACCTTCACGCGATGCACCTCGGTGACGTCCGTCTCGTCGAGGTTGGCGAGCGAACGGTCGCGCAGGACGAGACCGGCGTGGAACGCGCCGTTGACCGGGCCGAGTTCGGCCCTGACCCGGGCCATCGCACCGGCGACCGCGCCGGGTTCGGCCAGGTCTGCGGTGAAGTACTCCACCCGGCCGCCGAGTTCGGACAGTTCGGCGATCCTGGCGCGCAGCTCGGGGGTCTCCGGAGTGCGGCCGAGCCAGGCGACGCTCGCGCCCGCCGTCCGCAGGAGGTGGCGGGTGAGTGCGGTGCCGATGCCGCCGGCGCCGCCCGCGATCACGTACACGCCGCCCGGACGGAACACCTCGGCCGTCCGGCCCTCGGGGAGCCGCAGTTCGCGGAACCCGCGGCGCAGCCGCCGCCCGCCGCGCAGGGCGACCAGGCGTTCGGTGCCGTCCTCGGCGAGGACACGGCGGGCGGTCGGGCCCGGCTCCGCACCCGGCTCGACGTCCACGCAGCAGACCGACCAGCTCGGATACTCCGCGGCCAGCGCGCCCGCCAGTCCGAACAGGGCTGCGCCGTAAGGGTCGAGGACGTCCGTGGGATCGGCCGCCAGGCAGCCCTCGGTGACGATCCGGATCTCCGTCCCGCCACCGGAACCCCGCTCGACCAGCGGCCGCAACGCCCGGAGCAGGCCGAGGGTGAGCCGGGTCGGCGCGTCGTCGGGCAACCCGGCTACGGCGTCGGTCAACCCCGCTGCGGCATCGGGCAACCCGGCTACGGAATCGGGCGCCCCCACTGCGGCATCGGGCAGCCCCGCTACGGCATCAGTCGCCCCCGGTTCGGCGCGGCCGACGAGGAAGTACAGCAGGTCCGGGGCCGGGCCGAGCGGTTCGGCCGGCGCGCCGTCGCCGTCCAGCCGCACGCTGCGGCCCTCCCCTGCCGGGTCGGCAACCGCCCTGGCCGCCAGGAGCGCCCGCGCGAGCGGCTCGGTGTCCGCGGTGTGCAGGACCAGCGCCCGACGGCCGGTGCCGGTGCTCCGGGGCTGCGGCGGCTCGACGGCCCGCCACTGCGGGACGAACAGCATGCCCCGCAGCGGGTCCGGCACCGGTCGCACCACGAATCCCTCCGCCCTGACGCACACCTCTCCCTGACGGTCGGTCACGGTGAGGTCGAAGGTGTGCGGGCCGCGCCGGACGGCGTGTGCCCAGCCGGGGCCGGTGAGCGGGGCGAGGACGTCGAGTCGGCCCAGGGCGAACGGGAGCGCGGGCACGTCGGCGGGGGCGCCGACGAGCACTGCGGCGGTCTGCAGTGCGGCGTCCAGCAGGGCCGGGTGCAGCAGGAAGCCGTCGGCGCCGGCGCTGTCCGGGGCGAGCAACTCGCCCAAGGCCTCGTCGCGCCCGTGGCGCACCTCGCGGAGCAGACGGAACGACGGCCCGTAGCCGATCCCCGCTGCGGAGAACGCCGCGTACAGCCGGTCGGCCGAGCGGCGGTGCGCGAGCCGGGCCGCGATCGTCTCCGGATCGATCCGCGCAGGCTGCGCCGGGTCGGGCAGCGCGGCGGCGAGCGGGGCGACGGCGCCCTCGGCGCAGTGCGGTGCGGCGGGCCCGTCTGCCGTCAGGACGAAGGTGCAGGCGGTGTCCGGGCCCGCCAGGCGCAGTCGCGGCCGGACCGGGCCGTGCACCTCGAACGGGCGGAGCCAGCGGACCGCGGAGAGCCGGAGGCGTCGGCTGCCGAACCGGCGGGCGGCGGCCGCGGCGGCCAGCTCCAGGGCCGCTGCGCCGGGCAGCACCGGCGTACCCGCGACGGTGTGCTCGGCCACCGGCCAGCCGTCGGGCCGGATGACGCCGTCCAGTGCCGTCCCGAGCGGGGGTTCGGGGGACGCGGCGGGCGCGATCCAGTGGCGGTCGGCGGCGAAGCGGTAGGTCGGCAGTGGGATCCGCCGGCCGCCGCTGCCCCCGGTGCGGCCCTTCCAGTCGCAGACGGCTCCCGCGACGTACGCGGCGGCGGTCCGCTCCGCTCCGTCCGCGTCGGCCGCGTCGGCCGCCACCGGTTGTGGAGCCGAGCTGCGTCGGCAGTTCGGGCCGTGCCCGCCGGCGAGCAGGGTCTCCAGGCCCGCACGCAATTCGGTGCCGTCGGCCGCCACGACTGCGGCCCGGACCGGCAGGTGGCGGCGGCCGAGCGCCATCGTCAGGGCGACGTCGCGAACGTCCGGCTCGTTCTCCAACGCCTGGGAAAGATCGGCTAGTTGACGGACCAGTCCGTCCTCGGTGCGCGCCGAGACGGGCACCACCACACGCTCGTCCCGGGGACCGCTCGGCCGCTCCGGTCGGGCCGGCGCCTCGGCCACGACCAGGTGGCAGTTGGTACCGCTGAAGCCGAAGCTGCTGACGGCGGCGATGCGGAGACCGCCCGGTCCGGGCTGCCAGTCGGTCGGGCGGGTCACCACGTAGAAGGGGCTCCCGGCGAAGTCGATCTTCGGGTTCGGGGTCTCGAACCCGGCCGTGGGCGGCAGCTCCCGGTGGCGCAGGGCCAGCAGCACCTTCAGCAGGCCGGCGACACCGGCGGCCATCGTGGTGTGGCCGATGTTGCCCTTCACCGAGCCCAGGCCGCAGAAGCCGGCCCGGCCGGTACCGGCCCGGAACACCTCCTGGAGGGCCTTGACCTCGATCGGGTCGCCGAGCTCGGTGCCGGTGCCGTGCGCCTCGACGTAACCGATCTCGTCGGGCGAGACCCCCGCCGCCCGGTGCACCCGTCGCAGCAGGTCGGCCTGGGAGGAGGCACTCGGCGCGGTGATGCCGTTGGTCTTGCCGTCGCCGTTGACACCGGCCGCGCGGATCACGCCGTGGATGTGGTCGCCGTCGGCGAGCGCCCGGTCCAGGCTCTTGAGCACGACCACCCCGACACCCTCGCCGAGCACGATCCCGTCGGCACCGGCGTCGAACGGCGCGCTGCGGCCGGTCGGCGAGAGCATGCCCGTGTTGCTGGTGCGGATGTGCATCTGCGGGGTCACCATCAGCGCCACGCCGCCGGCCAGGGCCAGCTCGCAGCCGCCCGACCGGATGCTCTCGCAGGCCAGCTGCACCGCGGTCAGCGAGGAGGAGCAGGCGGTGTCCACGGCCATGGTCGGACCGGTGAGGTCGAGGAAGTAGCCGATCCGGGCGGCGAGGATGGAGGGGGACGTACCGAGGAAGGCGTGTCCGGTGTCCGCCTGCCCGGCTTCGTCGAGCAGTCTCTGGTAGTCGCCGGCGCCGCAGCCGACGAACACGCCGCAGCGCAGCCCGCTGCCGGGCCCGGCCGCGTAGCCGGCGTCCGCCAGGCCCTTCCAGGCCTCCTGGAGGAAGATCCGCTGCTGCGGGTCCATGGCCTCCGCCTCCAGCGGCGAGAGGTTGAAGAACGCCGGGTCGAAGCGGTCGATGTCGTCCAGCAGGGCAGCCCAGCGGCTGTAGGTGCGGTCGGGCACCGTCCGGTCCGCGTCGTACCAGCGGTCGACGTCCCAGCGTTCGGGCGGGATCTCGGCGATGCTGCTGCGGCCGGACCGCAGGTTCCGCCAGAAGGCGTCCAGGTCCGGGGCGTCCGGGAAGCGGCCCGCCATTCCGATCACGGCGATGTCCCCGACACGGTGGGGCGCTGTGGCGTCGGCTGAGGGGGCGGGAACGAGGGCGGGGGTCTGCGCGACGGGTACCGGACGCAACGTGATGCGGGGGGCTGCACCGACCGTGGCCGGCGCGGCTGCGGACCGGGTGGTCGCGGGCCGGGCGACGACGGGTGCGGCCAGGGCCACCGGGGCGTGAGAGGCCGGAGCGGCGGGTGGCGCGGCTGCGGACGGTGGCGCGGCTGCGGAGAGCGGCGCGCGCTCGTCGGTGGGCGGCGGCTCCGGTGCGGTCCCTCGCTGCGCTCCGCTCCCGGGCTGCTGCTCCGGCCGTGGCCGGGCCTGCGGGCGCAGGGCCTCGGCGTGCAGCGAGCGCGAACGGGCGGCCGCCAGCAGCACGGCCTCGGTCAGCGCCCCGATGGTGGGGTGGTCGTAGACGGTCACCGCGTCGAGCTGGACGCCGAACCGGCCGCCCAGATCCCGGACGATCTCCACCGCGCCGATCGAGTCCAGGCCGAGCTCACTGAAGGTGAGTTCGGGGTCGATCTCCGTCCGGTCCAGATAGAGGACGGCGCCCAGGGAGCTCTCCACCGCCGACCGGACCTCCGCCGGATCGATCACGGGCCTGGCCTCCGGCACCGGAACGGGGTGGGCCTCCTGAACGGGTACCCCGACGGCAGGGGCAGCAGCGGCCTGGTCCTGCACCGGGACGGAGGCCGGGTCCTGCACCGGGGCAGGGGCCGTCGGATCGCTCCGACGGAACGTCCGTACCTTCTCGAAGTGCCGACGGACCAGTTCCAGCGACTGTTCGCCGAGCACCGCCTCGTGCATCCGCACCTCGCCCGAGATGACCTCCGGCAGGACGGCCAGCGTCCGTCCCGCCAACTCCGCCTTCAGGGTGCCGATCACGGCGGCGGGCTTGGTGGCGACGGTCCGCGCCAGGTCGAGTGCGGTGGCCAGCACCTGCTCACGCGGACGGACGGCCACGGCGGCCCCGCGCCGCCGGAGCTCCGCTCCGGTCAACGCCGATCCGGTGAACAGCATCTCGGCCGCCGTCGTCCGTCCGAAGCGCTGCTCCAGGATGTACGTGGCGCCCATGCCGGGGGTGAAGCCGTAGCTCACGAAGTTGGCGCTGTAGAGGCCCTCCTCGGCCATCACCACCAGGTCGCCGTAGAGGCCGAAGGCCAGTCCGCCGCCGGAGGCGTGGCCCTGGACGGCCGTCACCACCGGTCGGCTGCACCGCAGCAGCCCCTCGTACAGGAAGGACTCGTCGGTGAAGCGCCCGTGACCGGCGGAGAGCGCCTCCAGCGCCTCGGGGGTGGCGCCCATGCTGAACACGCCGCCGCTGCCGGTGAGCACCACCGCCCTGACGTCGTCCCTGGTCTCGATCTCGGCGAAGACCGCGCGCAGTGAGTCGAGCAGCCGGTCGGTGAACATCGTGCCGCCGAGGACGACCATCGCCACGCCCTGGCCGAGGATGCGCAGTTCCGCCTCGCCGTCCGCCGCAGTGACCGTTCCGGACACGGCGGTCTCCCCGGCCCCGAGACCGGTGGCCGTGACCGGGATCGTCGCCGTGGCCGGGATCATCGCCGTGGCCGCAACGGTCACTGCGGCGGCGGTGCCGGTGCCGGCAGGCGCCGCAGGTGCGGCCGCCGGTCCGGACCGGTGCCACTCCCCCACCCAGTAGCGCTCCTCGTGGAACGGGTAGCCGGGCAGCGCCACCCTCCGGGCGGCCGGGGCCCCGGCGGCCCGGCAGGCGTGCCAGTCGACCTCCGCACCGGCGACCCAGTGGGCCGCCAGCTTGTCCAGTTCGCCGGCCCGGTGCAGGACCGCCAGGTCGTCGACGAGCCCGTCCTGCCGGGCGGCGCTGCCCCGGTACTCGCCGTCCGCGGGCGGTCGGCCTGCCGCCAGCCGGCGGAGCGCCGCGCGCAGCGCGGGCAGTCCGTCGGCGACCGCCGCCCAGCGCTCCTTCATCGGTGCCCGGCCGACCTGGAGGGTGTGGGCGAGGTCCTCCGGACGGACGAGGCCGTCGGTCGGCGCCGCCGAGGCCGCGAACAGGTCGGCCAGCTCCGCGAGCGTGCCGTCCGGAGCGAGGCGCGCCAGGTCGTCGGGGGCGCCGGGCAGGGCGCAGAGCCGGGCCAGCCCGGCCGCGTCGACCCCGAGGTCGTCCAGGCTCTCGCCGCCGTCGAGGGCCTCGACAGGCACTCCGAGCAGGTCGGCGACGGCGCCGCGCAACCGCTCCCGGGCGGCGTGCCGCCGCTGCTCGGCGAGCGCGGCGGAGGCTGCCCCGCCGGCGCCGTCCGGGTCAAGGTGGGCCAGCAGGGCGGCGGCACGTTCGCGCAGCGCCCGGTCGTCGCGCGCGGAGAGCACGTAGAGCTGCGGGCCGGTGGCTGCGGGGCGGTCGTCACGCGGTTCGTGGGCCTCCAGGACGACGTGGACGTTGGAGCCGCCCGCGCCGAAGGCACTGAGGCCGGCCCGGCGCGGCCCGTGCTCCGGGCGCGGCCACGGCTGGACGGCGGTCTGCACCCGGAACGGCCCGTCGCCGAGGTCGAGTTCGGGGTTGAGCCGCTCGGTGTGCAGGCTGGGCGCCAGCAGGCCGTGCCGGAACTGGAGGAGAACCTTGGTCAGGCCGGCGATCCCGGCTGCGCTCTCCAGGTGGCCGATGTTGGACTTCACCGAGCCGATCGCGCAGGTGCCGGGCGCGTCCGCGGCATCGGCGAACGCCCGGCGCAGGCCCTCCAGTTCGATCGGGTCGCCGAGCGAGGTACCGGTACCGTGCGCCTCGATGTAGCCGATGGTGTCCGGTGCGACGCCGGAGCGCTCGACGGCCCGGGAGATCACCTCGGCCTGCGCGGCCGGGCTGGGCACGGTGAACCCGCTGGTCCGCCCGCTGTGACCGAGGGCGCTGCCCTTGATGACGCCGTGGATGCGGTCCCCGTCCGCGAGGGCGCGGGCCAGCGGTTTGAGCAGCACCGCGCCGACCCCCTCGCCGGGCACGTAGCCGGTGCCGTCCGCGCCGAAGGCCCGGCACCGGCCGTCGGTGGACAGCCACTGGCCCTGGGCCAGCTGGAGGTACTTCTGCGGATGGACGATCGCGTTGACGCCGCCGGCCAGCGCGAGGGTCGACTCTCCGCGCCGGATGCTCTCGACCGCGAGGTGCACGGCCGTCAGCGAGGAGGAGCAGGCGGTGTCGACGGCCATGCTCGGGCCGTGCAGGTCGAAGGTGAACGAGACCCGGTTGGCGACCGAGGCGTGCATCGCGACCGGCGCCACGCCGTCCTCGGCGGTGTCGACCAGCTGGTAGTGGTTCCACATCACGCCGACGAAGACCCCGACCGTCTCCCCGGCCAGCGCGGCGGGCGGGTGCCCGGCGTCCTCCAGCGCCTGCCAGCTGGTCGTGAGGAACAGCCGCTCCTGCGGGTCCATCCGTTCGGCGTCGCGTCGGGAGATCCCGAAGAAGGCGGGGTCGAAACGGTCGACCCCGGCCATGAAACCGCCCCACCGGCCGTACGTGCGGCCGGTCCGGCCGCGTTCCGGGTGGTAGACCGCCGCGTGGTCCCAGCGGTCGGCCGGCACCTCGGAGATGCAGTCGCGGCCCTCGACGAGGTTGGCCCAGAAGGCGTCCGGGTCGGGGGCGAGCGGGTAACGCCCGGCGAGGCCGATGACGGCGATGTCCACGGGGCCCGCCTCGGACGTGGCCCGACGGCCCTCCGCACGCTCCGTCGCAGCGGGTCGACGGCCCTCCGCACGCTCCGTCGCAGCGGGTCGACGGCCCTCCGCACGCTCCGTCGCAGCGGGTCGACGGCCCTCCGCAGGCTCGTCCGCCGCGAGCCGGCCGCCCTCCGCCGGCTCCGTCACCGCGAGTCGACGTCTCAGCAGGTCGAGGTCGCCGTGCACGGCGACCACCCGTGGTTCCGCACCGGCCAGGCACTGCCGCAGCAGCCGGAGCCCGTCGGCCGTGGACAGCGCGGCGAGTCCGGAGTCGGCCCGCGCGGGCTCGGCGGCCCCGGCCCGCATGCCGCCCTCGGCCCAGTACGGCCAGGCGACGGAGAGCGTCCTGCCGGTGCGGTCGGAGCGGGCGGCGCGGCGTTCCGCGAAGGCGTCCTGGAAGGCGTTGGCGAAGGCGTAGTCGCACTGGCCGGGGTTGGCGAGGGTGCCGGCGATCGACGAGAACAGCACGAACACGCCCAATTCCTGGTCCGCCGTGGCCCGGTCCAGATGGATCGTGCCGGCCACCTTCGGCGCCAGCACCTGCGCGACCCGTTCCGGCTGCTTGCGGAAGAAGACGGCGTCGTGCACCGCACCCGCGCAGTGGAAGATCCCGTCAAGGCGGCCGTGGATCTCCCGTGCCCCGTTCACGGCGGCCCGTGCACCGGCGGCGGTGGCCACGTCGGCGCACACGTAGTGGGCCTCACCACCCGCCCGGCGCAGGCCGTCGAGCAGCGCGGAGATCTCCGGGCCGAGCGGGCTGCGGCCACAGAGCACCAGCCGGGCACCGTGCCGCTCGGCCAGGTCCCGGGCGACGGCGGCGCCGATGCCGCCCGCTCCGCCGGTGATCAGGTAGACGCCGCCGGCGACCAGGGCCGGTGCGCCGCCGACCGTGCCGGACCCGGCCGCGGGCAGCGGGACCGGTGCATGACGGCGGACGGACCGGTGGCCGGCCCCGTGCCGGGTCTGCCGTTCGGCGGCCGGATCGGCCAGCTCGGTGAGGACGGCATCGGCGATGCGGTCGGCCGTGGGGCCGCCGAGCACCGCCGTGGTGCGGCAGTCGAGCACGGGCGTCTCCGCCGAGACGGTACGGGCGAGCGCGGCCAGGGCCTCCTGCTCCGGACGGCTGTCCTGGCCCTCCGGTACCGCGTGGACGTGCAGCAGCGTGCAGGGGGTCGCCCGTCGGCTGTCCACGAGGGCTGCGGCGAGCGTCCACAGCCGGGTGTAGCCGCCGAGCGGGCCGCTGTCCGGGCCTGCCTCCGGGTCCGGGCCGTCCAGCAGGACGAAGGCCGAGGCGTCCGCGAGGCGGGCGGCCAGTTCGGCGCAGCTCGCCCGGTCGGTGGGGTCGACGGTGGTCCCGTCCGGGGCAGCCGGGGCAGCCGGGGCAGCCGGGGAGCCCGTACGGACGTGGACGACCCGCCGCCCGGAACCGGCCAGACGGGCGCGCAGCGCGGTCGGCAGCGCGGCATCTGCTGACAGCACCACCAACGGCCCGCTGGCGTCACCGCCCGGACCGGCTGCGGCCGGCTGTTCGATCCACACCGGCCGGTAGCAGCCGGTGCCGACCGGGCCCGCGTAGGGGCCGGACTCCGTGTGGGGGCCGGACTCCGTGTGGGGGCCGGACTCCGTGTGGGGGCCGGACTCCGCACGCGGCCTCGACGGCGTCGCGGGCGCCGGGCGCCCGGCCGGCGGGACGGCCGTGCTCGCCGCCGTACCCGTCGCAGTGCCCATGGCCGTACCCGTAGCCGTCGCCGTAGCCGTCGCCGCCTGCGCGGACGGCAGCCGGACCGTGTGCTTCGCGGTCAGGTGCCGGGCCAGGCCGTCGATGTCGCTGAACTCGAAGAGCAGGGTGGGGTAGAGCCGCGTGCCGACGAGCGCCTCCAGCTCGCCGCTCATGGTCAGCATCGCGAGCGAGTCCAGCCCCAGGTCGTAGAAGCCGGTGCCGGTGCGGACGGACTCGGCCGGGCGGCCCAGTATTCGTCCGACCATGCCGCGCAGGTACTCGGCCAACTCGCCTGCGGTGGCGGGGTGTACGGAGTCCCTGCCCAGGCGCCACCCGCCCGGTCGCGGCGCGCCGACCGCAGCTCCGGCCGGTTCGACCACTGCTCCGGCGGGTTCGACCACTGCTCCGGAGACCGCCTCACCGACCGTCGAAGCTCCGGGGACCTCCCTAGGCGGGACCGGTGAGACAGCCGTGACGAGGGCCCGCTCCGGCTCCGCCAGCAGGCGGGTGATCAGCCCGGCGCTGCGGATCCGCTTGCAGCTGAGCTTGCTGAACCCGGCGACGAAGCGCCCGTGCTCGTCGTGGATCAGACAGTCGCTGTACTGGACGTCACCGGAGGGCGCCAGCACCTCCGGCTGCGGGATGTGGACGTAGCAGCGCCCGGTCGCCCGCCGGGGTGCGCGGAACTCGGCGATGTGCACCGGGATGAACGGGTTTCCGGGCGGCGGGAGTTGGCCGAAGGCGACGATGGTGGCCGCATCCAGCTTGGCGGGGTGGAGATGGAAGCGCTCCTCACCCGGGGCACTCTGCGGGTCCAGGTCGAGTTCGGCGAGCAGCCGGCCGCCGCCCTGGTAGAGGGTGCCGAAGCACTTCATCGGCGCACCGTGCTCGATCCGTTCGGCCCTGGCCTGCGCGTACAGCTCCGCCATGTCCCGCACCCTGGTCGCGGACGCCTTGAGCGCCGCCACCTCCAGATCCGCCGGCAGGGGGGCTTCGTCCCAGGCCAGGTCGGCCGTGAAGTGCGGCTTCCAGTCCGCCGGTTGACCGTCGCCGGGCCGGTCCCCGACGGGCTGATCCCCGCCGGGCCGGTCTCCGACGGGCCGGCTCAGCGCGGTGACCCGGCGTACCCCGTCCCGTTCCTCGGCGATACGCAGCCGCACCTCCAGGTCGCGGCCGTCCGCGGTCGCCATCGGGGCGGAGAAGAGGATGTCGCGCAGCACCGCCCGGCGCCAGTCCAGACCGCGGGCGTCGAGGATGCGCAGGACGATGTCGAGGAACACCGCCCCGGGCATCACCGAGACACCGTGCACCCGGTGGTTCTGCATGATGAAGTCGCTGTGCCGGAGCGTCAGTCGACATTCGATCTCACTGGTGGGCATGGCTGCACATCCCCTCGGCTGTCCGGCGAGTGGGCCGCGGCACCGGGTCGCCCTTCACCGGGTCACCCTGCGGCGGGACTCCTGCCCGCAACCTCCCCCGCGGGCACGGGAGTCGGGCTCAAGGGTGACCCTAGCGACGGTGGCGGACCCGGCCTGCTCAGAATTGAGCGCGCACCGCCGGTCCGCACGAGCGGCCACGGCGGCCGGGCCCCGGGCGACCCCCGCGACGGCGGAACACGGCCCGGCTCGCTCCCCGAGGTCCGGTCCGCCCCACTCCCCGAGCTTCCGCCCGGCTCACTTCCCGAGGTCCGGTCCGCCGCCCGCGAGTTCGGCGATCCGGTCGACCGCCTCGGCTTTCAACAGTGCCAGATCCGTCTTCCCGTTGCCGTTGAGCGGTGCGACGGGCAGCCACCACAGGTGGCCCGGGAGCATGTAGGCGGGCAGCCGCTCGGCGAGCCGGCGGGCCAGCCCGACGAGATCGGGGGCGGGACCGCCGAGCACGTACGCGGCCAGGACGGTACCCTCCGGCGTGGCAGCCGCGAAGGCCACGGCGTCGGAACCGGTCAGCGCCCTCAGCTGGGTCGCCACTTCGGCCGGTTCGACCCGGTAGCCGTTGACCTTCACCTGGGTGTCGTTCCGGCCCAGGTGGATCAGGCCGACCGTGTCGTCGAGCCGCACCCGGTCGCCGGTGCGGTACCAGCGGCGGCCAGCGTGCGTCACGAACCGTCCCCTGTCGTTGGCCGGGTCCAGGTAGCCGCCGAACATCTGCGGACCGGTCATGCACAGTTCGCCGACGGACGGGTCCGCGCTGCCGGGTGCCGACAGCAGGAAGTACTCCATGCCCTCGTTCGGCACGCCGATCGGCACCGTCCCGCCGCCCGCTGCCCCCGACGTGGCCTCCTCGTCGGCCCCTGCCGACCCTGCCGACCCGGCCGACCCGGGCGGCTCCCAACGGTGGGCGGTGCACGCGATGGTGAGCTCGGTGGGCCCGTAGATGTTGTCGAGGGTGCTGCCGGGCGCGGCCCGGTGCCAGGCGAGTGCGGTGTCCTCGGGCAGCGGCTCGCCGCAGAAGACGGTGTGCCGCAGTCCCGGCATGCCGGCCGCCCGCAGCCGGCCCCGGCCCTGCAGGGCGCGGGCCAGGCTGGGGGTGGTGTGCCAGACCGTCAGCCCGTGGGCCCGGACGCAACGTGCCGGGTCGAGCGCCTGCAGGCGGGAGAGCGAGTGGACGCAGGATCCGCTCGCCCAGGCCATGAAGAGGTCGAACATCGCCAGGTCGAAGGTGAGTTCGTAGATCTGGCTGAAGCGGTCGGCCGGGCCGAAGGAGTACCTGGGCAACGCCGCCCGCAGGAAGGCACCGACGTTCCCGTGGCTGATCGGCACGCCCTTGGGGCGACCGGTCGACCCGGAGGTGAAGAGGATGTACGCGAGGTCCGCGGCGCTGCGCCCGGTGGGCTCGCGGTACTCCTCGGCCAGGCGGTCCGGGATCGCGCCGCCCGGTCCGCGCGGGGCCAGGACGGTCCGCAGCGGCAGCAGCTCCGCGAGCGGCCGCACCTGGGCCGCCCCCGCCGGATCGACGATCAGGGCGTCCACCCCGGCGGCCCCGGCGACGGCCAGGTTGCGGGCGACGGGGTGCTCCGGTCCGAGCGGTACGGCCGCCGCACCGGCGTAGAGCGTGGCGAGCAGGCCGGTGTACGCCTCCGGGCTCTTGGCCGCCAGGATGCCGACCCGGGTCGGTGCACCCGCAGGCGCTGCCAGGAGGGCCGCCGCCCAGGCCCGGGCCCGCAGGTCCAGCGTGCGGTAGGTGATCTGCTCGCCGGCCACGGCGAGCGCGGGTCCGTCGGGATTGCGGCGCAGGCCCGTTCGGAACCACTCGTGCAGCAGCGCGATGCTGGTCATCGGGGTCTCCTCGGTTCGGCCCCGACGAATTGGCTCCGCCCCCGACGGAACGTCAGTCGCGCAGGCCGGCCACGACGCTCCACAGGCTGCCTGCGGTGGCGAAGGTGGCGGGCACCATGGCCTCGTCGGGGAGAGTGATGGCGAACTCGTCCTCCAGGACGCCGGCCAGGGCCACCATGCCGAGGGAGTCCAGTCCGAACGCCGGCAGCGGCGCGTCCGGGTCGAGCGGCGCGTGGTCCGGCAGGCCGCGCAGCGCCGACCGCACCACGCGCTCGTACGCCGGATTCCACCGCACAGCCATCCCGGCCTTCCCCCTTCGTGCTTCGGCGGTGCCCACGGGTGCGGCAAGGCCCCCGCGCAGTGCGGAACGCAGTGCGAAAAGCCGATCCACCGGATCATTTCCCCGATTTCCCGGGGGCCGCTCCGGGCGTCGTCCCAATTGCGTGCGGCGGGTTTCACCGGCGGGTCGATAATGACGGCTTCGGGCCGAGCGGAATGCTCACTTGTGAGCAGATCCGCGGCATCCCGCGGTCAATCCTGGAGCGTCTCGCCGCAACCAGGATGAGAGGACCATGGCCCACTCCGTGCTCGTGGCCGGCACCGGCGGCGTCGCCGCGGTGCTGGCGGGCGCGCTGGCCGCCGCCACGCCCGTCCCGGCCACCCCGTCGACGGCCGCCCTGCCGACGACCACCCTGCTGACGGCCGTCCCACCCGGGCCGGCCACCGCGGGACAGAACGTGGCGGGACAGGCCGTGGCGCCCGGCGGGTTTCCGGCCGCTCTGGCGCAACTGCGGGCGGCAGAGGTCTGGTGGGTGGCTCCAGGTGACCCGGGGCCCGCCGACCTCGCGGTGGGCCGTGCGCTGTTCGCGGCACTGCCCGCACTCGACGCGCGGGCGCTGCGGGTGGTCACTGTGGGCCCGACCAGCCCTCCCGACCCGACCGGCCCCCCTGGCCCTCCCGGCTCCGACCGACTGATGCTGCTGCTGCGCGAGGCCGCAGTGGCCGCTCTGGCCGCGGGCGTGCCCTGGCTGGCTCTGCGGACCCCGGTGCCGGTGGCCCCCGAGGCGGCCGCCCTGGGCATCCCGGCGGGCGGCCCGCACCTGCTGCTGGACGCCCTGCACGCCTGGCAGGCCGACCTGGAGGAGCGCTGCCCCGGCTATCCGTCCGGGCGGGCTTTCCGCCTGGTGCTGCCGAGCGGCGCAGCCGTCCCCCTGCTTTCGTCGGCCCAGGCCGCCGAACGGCTCCGGCGCCTGGCCGAGGAGCCCGACGGCGGCCCGTTCCGGACGCTGGACGCGCCACCGGTCGGGATCGCCGGCCTGTTGCCCGAGCTCGGCGCGGCGTACGGGCTGCGGCTGGAGCCGACCGGGAGCGAGCGGGAGCTGGACGCCGTGGAGCTCTCCCTCCACCGGCGGCTCGCCCCCTTCCGGGCGTTCACCACCGCGTGCGCTGCTGCCTCCACATCCACGCACCCCTCCGCCGCTTTGCCGGGGCGCACCGGCCCGCCGCCGGGCGAGCCGCCGCCCGGCACGCACCGCGGCCTGCTCCGGGCGGTCCGCAGCGGACTGACCACCGCTGCCCGGCGGCCGGCACCGCCCGAGTCGGTGCGCTCGACCGAGCTGGGCGGCGCCGGGCTGGTGGTGCGCAGCAGCGGGCCGGCCGACGGGCCGGTACTGGTGCTGATCAACGCGCTGGGTCAGGAGCGCACGCCCTGGGCCCGGCTGACGACGCTGCTGGCGGCCGGACACCGGGTGGTGACCTGGGACGTCCGCGGCACCGGTCCGGTCCCGCGTCCGTTCACCCTCGACGATCAGCTGGACGACCTGGCGGGCACGCTCCGGCTGGCCGGGGTGGCGGCGGGCACGCCCGTCCACCTGGTCGGCTGGTGCACGGGCGCCAAGGTCGCCACGGCCTTCCAGCGGCACGGTCCGGCGGCGGTGGCCTCGCTGGTCCTTCTGAACCCGTCCTTCCGCCTGGACGGGCCCGGCCGGGAGCAGGACACCCCGTACGAGAGCAATCTCGACGCGGTCTGCCGTGCGGTGGTCCGCGCCCCGGCCCGAGCCGGACGGCTGCTCCGGCTGTTCGGCCCGTCGGCCGTCGAGGGGACGGACGGCCCGCCGGAGCCGTGGGAGGCGCTGACGGCGGTCTCCCCGGCGCTGCGCGAGTCCGTCCGGCGGCCGTTCCTGGACCGGGACTCCCTGGTCAGGTACGCCGGTCAGCTGCTGGACTTCTGGGCCTACGACAGCGCGCCGGACGCGGCGGGCGTGGACGTACCGGTGCTCTTCGTGACCGCCGAGCACGACGAGGTCGCCTCGCCCGGCCGGGCGCGGGCCGAACTGGCGCACTACCCGTACGCCCGGCATGTCGAGCTGCTCGGCGCCACCCACTACTGCCTCCACGACCGCGCCGACCTGGTGGCGCGGCTGATCGGGGGCTTCGTCCGGGACCCGGGGTGCCCCGGCGCCGACGGCGAGGAGCTCCGCTGGGAGCGATGAGGCCCGCCCGGCACCACCGGACGGACGCCACCACCGGACGGACGGCACCACCGGACGGGCGACGCCGGGCTTCCGGCCCCGCCGGACTTCCGACAGCACTGGACTTCCGACAGCAGTGGACAAGGGAGCGGACCATGAACGAACCGATGGCCTTCGACCGGGTGGCCGACGACTACGACCGGATGCGCGGCGGTCTGGAGCGCGGACGGCAGTCGGCCGCCTCGCTCCAGCGCGACCTGGTGCCCGGCCCGGTACTGGAGGTCGGGGTCGGCACCGGGGTGGTCGCGGTGGGCCTGCAGGAGCTGGGCTGGGAGGTGTCGGGGGTGGACGTGTCCGCACCGATGCTCGTCCGGGCCAGGGAGCGGCTCGGCGACCGGGTCCTGGAGGCGGACGCCCGCGACCTGCCCTTCCCGGACGCCTCCTTCGCGAACACCGTCTTCGTCCATGTGCTGCACCTGGTGGGCGACCTGGACGCCGCGGTGCGGGAGGCCGCCCGGGTGCTGCGGCCCGGCGGGCGGCTGGTCGCGGTGCACGGCATGCCCGGCGCCGGGCCGGACGAGTTGACCGCCGCCCTGGACCGGCTGGCCGTCCTCCAGCCGCCGCGCCCGGACACACCCGCCGGGCTGGCCGCGACCGGCGGCGGCGCCGGGCTCAAGCTGCTCCGGCAGGAGTACGAGCCCGAGTACGAGCGGGCGACCAGCCCACGGGAGCTGCACGACAGCCTCGCCCGGCGGCTGCCGCCGTACCTGTGGGACGTGGACGCGCAGACCTGGCGGACGGTGGTGGAGCCGGTCCTGGCGGAACTGCTCGCGCTCCCCGACCCGGACCGGCCGCGCCCGCAGGTCTGGCGGATGCGCCGGACGGTGCTGGCGAAGCCGTGACCGGCCGGGCTCCGGCCTCCGCACCCGCGCGGAAGGCCGGAGCCGGAGTCGGGACCGGAACCGGCCCCGGAGCCGGGAGAACGGGACCCCGGGCCGGCAGGTCAGTGACTCAACCGGTCAGTGACTCAGCCGGACGGCCGGTCAGCGGGTCAGCGGGTCAGCGGGTCAGCGGGTCAGCCGGCGATCTGGTCAGCGGGTCAGCCGACGACCGGGTCGGCAGGTCAGCGGGGGACCAGCTCGAACGAGATCGCCAGGGTGCCGCCGAAGCGCTCCCCGACGCTGCGGGCGAGCCCGACCAGCGGGCCCCGGACGTCGGAGACCGGGGGCACCAGCGCCCCCAGGTAGGCGGCGTGCGCCTCCAGGGAAGCGACCGCCTTGTCGACGGCGGCGGTGATGTCGACGGCGTGGGTGGCGTGCGGCGAGTTAGACATCGCCACGTAGCGCACCCCGCCCCAGGGCTCCAGGCCCAGTTCGGGGAAGATCCAGCGGTTGCCCGCGTCACCGACCGCGTCCAGCAGGGCCCGCCCGGTCTCCCGGTGGTCGGGGGTGTTCCAGCGGCCGCTGACGAAACGGTCGTGGTGGTTGAACCCGATCACCAGCTCCGGCCGGTGCCGCCGGATCGCGGCCGCGAAGTCGCGCCGCAGCGCCGGGCCGCCCTCGACCACGCCGTCGCGGTGGTCGAGGAACTCGACCCGCTCCACACCGACGATCGCCGCGCTCGCCCGCTGCTCCTCCTCGCGGACCGCTGCCGCACGCTCCGGCTCCATCCCGGCGATGCCCGCCTCGCCCCGGGTGGCCAGCAGGTAGGAGACCGACTTGCCTGCGGCGGTCCAGGCGGCGACCGCCCCGGCCGCGCCGAATTCCATGTCGTCCGGGTGCGCGACGACCGCGAGTGCCCTGGTCCAGTCCTCGGGCATGGCCTGCAATTCATCCGTCATGAACCGGAAAATAGCATCTGGCGGAATCCCCGGGAAGTCCGCGGAAGATCCGCGAGGGCATTTCCGGAAATCATTGCCAGCCATTTCGGAAAACGCTCAGTATTGAGCAGCCCGGGGTGGCGCGCGGCGGCAGGATGCCCTCGGCCGCAGCACGGCCTGGCACCGGACACGACTTGGCAGCGGAGAGGGACAGACATGGAGACATCGGCGACCAGCGTGATGACCTGGGACCCGTGGGCCCCCCAGCCGTTCGGCGAGGCCGAGGGCGGACCGGCGCTGTTCCGGGGCAGCGTGGTCAACCACTACCGCGGCGACGTCGACGGCCGGGGCACCCTGGAGTGCCTGATCAGCATCGGGACGGACGGCACCAGCGGCTTCACCGGACTGGAGCGGGTGGAGGGCCGGATCGGCGACCGGAAGGGCAGCTTCGTGCTGCGCATCGAGGGCGCGACGGCGGCCGGGCGGGCCGAGGCCGCGCTGACCGTGGTCCCGGGTTCCGGTACCGGCGAGCTGGCGGGCGTCGCGGGCGGCGGGCGGTACGTCTGCGAGAACCCGGGCCCGGACGGCCACTCCGACGTCGAGTTGGATCTCACGTTCGGGTGACGCTCCGCCATATCGCTTACCCGGCAGCCGACTGGGCCTAAGCTCGTGGACGGGCGCGCGGCCTTCCGCCGAGGGCCGCGCCCCTGCCCGGCACCGGCCGGGGCGTGCGGGGGCCGCAGTCGTGCCACGAGCCGAGGACGGGTCCGCCGCACGCGGAGCCCTCTCCTGGAAGGAAAGCACCATGCCCATTGGCGAACTCGCCGCGATCACACTGGATGCCCGCGAGCCGAAGGAGCTGGCCGAGTTCTACTGCAAGGTGACCGGCTGGGACGTCCTGTTCAGCAGCGACGACTTCACCTACGTCGGCCCGGCCGGCACGCCGCGGCTCGCCTTCCAGCGGGTCACCGACCACACCGCGCCGCAGTGGCCGGACTCCGCCAAGCAGTTCCACCTGGACTTCAAGGTCGCCGGCCTGGACGAGGCCGAGCGGGAGCTGCTGGACCTCGGCGCGACCAAGCCGGAGTTCCAGCCGGGCGGCGAGAAGTGGCGGGTCCTCAACGACCCTGCGGGGCACCAGTTCTGTATTACCGTCTTCTCCTGACGCCCGGGTCTGCGGGTGCGGTGCCGGGCCTGCGGCCGGGCACCGCACCCGCGGCCGTGTCCGGCGGCTGCCGGGTGGCGGCCGAGGAAGGAGTGCCATGCGTGGATCAGCGGCGACGGGAGAGGTCCTCGACCGGGCCCGACTCAACCGGGCCACCCTGGCCAGGCAGCTGCTGCTGGCGCGGGCCGCACTGCCGGTGCTGGACGCGGTCGAACAGGTCGTCGCGCTACAGGCGCAGGTCCCCAACCCGCCCTACCTGGGCCTGTGGAGCCGGCTGACGGACTTCCGCCGCGAGCACCTCACCGAGCTGATGGAGAGCCGCCAGGTGGTGCGTGCGACCATGCTGCGCGCCACTCTGCAGGTGATGTCCGCGCGGGACTTCCTGGACTTCCGCACACCGGTCCAGCCGGCGCTGACCAAGGCCATGCGGGGCTTCATGGGCAAGCGCGCCGAGGGCCTCGACATCGCCGCACTGACCGCCGAGGCACGCGCACTGGTCGGCGAACGCCCCAGGGGTTACGGAGAGTTGGGCGCCGAGCTGCTGGCCTCCAGGCCCAACCGGGACGCTTCGGCGCTCGCCTACATCACCCTGCGCACCCATCTGCCGGTGGTACAGGTACCGCCCGGCGGCACCTGGGGATCGGGCGCGAACGCGACGTACGCCAACGCCGACGAGTGGCTCGGCAAGGAGCCCTCCCCCGCCGCCGAGCCGGACGGGCTGGTGCTGCGCTACCTGGCGGCGTTCGGGCCCGCGAGCGTGAAGGACGTCCAGTCGTGGTCCGGGCTGACCGGGCTGGGCACGGTGCTCAAGCGGCTGCGCCCCGAGCTGCGGGTGTTCCGCGACGAACAGGGAACCGAGCTGTTCGACGTGCCGGACGGCCCGCTGCCGGACGCCGGCACCACCGCGCCTCCGCGCTTCCTGCCCGAGTGGGACAACCTTCTGCTGGCACACGCCGACCGAAGCCGGATCATCGCCGACGAGCACCGCACCCGGGTCTACCGGCCGGGCGCCCGCGTGCTGCCCACGCTCCTGGTGGACGGCTTCGTCGCGGGCGTGTGGAAGATCCGGAAGGAGCGCGGGTCGGGCGCGGTGCTGGCCGTCGAGACCTTCGGCGGCCTCGGCCGGGCGGACCTGGCCGCGGTGGAGGCGGAGGGCCGACGGCTGCTGGAGTTCGCCGAGCCGGAAGCGGCCGGCCACGAGGTCGAGGTGGCGCAGGCGGACTGATCCCGGCCCCGCCGCGGGTGTGGGGGCGGCCCGCCCCGGGGGGGGGGCCCCCCCCGCCGGGGGGCCCCACCCTGCGGGCGGGGCCGGGGGACGCCGGGGGGTGGAACTGGGCGGGGGGGAGGGGGGGGGGCCCCCGGGGGGGCG
>NZ_JBHJVK010000017.1:0-115806 GCF_042264695.1 Kitasatospora sp. NPDC056138
GCGTGGACGACCGGGCACACAGCCGCACGGTCGTCCACGCGGATCCCCGCGTCCTTGCGTGCTGCGACCGCCCCCGCCTGGGATAGTTCGACCGTGCGTCCATCGGGGTGTCCACGGTCCGGGACCGTTTACCGTCCGTCAGCCCGCAAGCCGTAAGGTGAGCTCATCATGGCTTCCAAGACATTCGAGGAGCTCTTCACCGAGCTCCAAAAGAAGGCCGCCACCGGCGACCCCTCGTCCTCCCGTACCGCGCAGCTCGTCCAGCAGGGCGTCCATGCGATCGGCAAGAAGGTCGTCGAGGAGGCCGCCGAGGTCTGGATGGCCGCCGAGTACGAGACCGACGAGCGGACCGCCGAGGAGATCTCGCAGCTCCTCTACCACCTTCAGGTGATGATGGTCGCCCGCGGACTGACCCTCGACGACGTCTACGCCCACCTCTGATCCGACCGGCCCCATCGCACCGCAGTCCGCACCGCACCACAGCCCCCTCCACAGCGAAGGATTCCTCTCTCATGCTGCGCATCGCCCTCCCCAACAAGGGTTCGCTCTCGGGTCCCGCGGCGGAGATGCTCCATGAGGCCGGCTACCGGCAGCGCAAGGACCCCAAGGAGCTGGTGCTGGTCGACCCGGAGAACCAGGTCGAGTTCTTCTTCCTGCGCCCGCGCGACATCGCCGTCTACGTCGGCTCCGGCCGCCTCGACGTCGGCATCACCGGTCGCGACCTGCTGCTGGACTCGGGTGCGGACGCGGAGGAGGTGCTCGCGCTCGGCTTCGCCGGCTCGACCTTCCGCTTCGCCAAGCCGGTCGGTGTCGAGGTGGAGGACGTCCAGGGCCTGGAGGGCCTGCGGATCGCCACCTCCTACACCGGACTGGTCGAGCAGCACCTGGCCGAGCAGGGCGTCAAGGCGACCGTCACCAAGCTGGACGGCGCGGTCGAGACCGCCGTGCAGCTGGGTGTCGCCGATGTGATCGCCGACGTGGTGGAGACCGGCACCAGCCTGCGCAACGCCGGCCTGGAGGTCTTCGGCGAGCCGATCCTGATCTCGGACTCCGTGGTGATCCGTCCCAAGGGCGCCGGCGAGGACGCGCGGGTCGAGCAGTTCCTGCGCCGCCTCCAGGGCGTGCTGGTGGCCCGCCGCTACGTGCTGATGGACTACGACATCCGCGCCGAGAAGGTCGGGGCCGCCGTTGCGCTCACCCCCGGCCTGGAGTCGCCGACGGTCTCCCCGCTGCACACCGAGGGCTGGGTGGCGGTCCGTTCGATGGTGCTCCGCAAGGAGGCCCAGCGGATCATGGACGACCTCTGGGGGATCGGCGCCCGCGCCATCCTGGTCACCAACATCCACGCCTGCCGCCTCTGACGATCGATCGGGCGGGGGCCGGACCGGGCCCCCGCCCGTGCTTGGGAGAACCACCGTGACCACGTCCGCCCAGTCCACCAAGCCCGTCGAGTCCGTGGCGCTCCCGGTCAGCTGGGTGCCGCGCCGCAACCGGGCCGTGCTGCTGACGCTCTGCACCGTGCTGCTGGTGCTGTTCACCACGATCGCCTTCGCACTGCCCGACAACTGGCAGCTCAACGACCGGGTGGCGATGGTCTGCAGCGGCCTGCTCTTCGCCGGGGTCGGCCTGATGCTGGCCCGGCCCAGGGTGAGCGCCGACGAACAGGGCGTCACGGTGGTCAACTTCGTCCGCAGCCGCCGCCTCGCCTGGGCCGAGATCGTCCGGGTCAACCTGCGCCAGGGCGACCCGTGGGTCACCCTCGACCTCGCCGACGGCACCGCGCTGGCCGCGGTCGGCATCCAGCCCGCCGGCGGCCGCGATCAGGCCGTTGCCGCCGCCCGCGCACTGCGCGACCTGGTCGAGGAGCGCGGCACCTCCCACTGAGCGGATCCGCCCGCCCACCGGGCCGCGCATCCACCGGACCGCGCACCGAGCGGACCGCGCACCGAGCGGACCCGTGCACCGAGTGGACCGGCGCGGGGATCCGGAGGAACCCCACCCGGCCGGTGGCTGGCACCGCCCTACAAGATCCTTACCTCCGGGCGGCTATCGTCTACGCTGGTAAAGCCGGGGCAAAGGCCCCGCCAGTCGAGCCCACGACCTGAGGAGTGACACCTCCCCTCGATGGACGATCCGTCCGGTAGTACCCGCGCCGCCTCACTTCCGACGCCCGGAAGGCAGGCGGCACTGTGATCACCGCCTGGCTGCTGCTGTTCGCGGCCCTCGTGCTCATCCTCGCCAACGGCCTCTTCGTGGCCGCCGAGTTCGCCCTCGTCACCGTGGAGCGCGGCAGTGTCGAACGCGCCGCCGCCGCCGGTGACCGACGGGCCGCGAGTGTCGCCAAGGCCCTGCGCAAGCTCTCCTTCCAGCTCTCCGGCGCCCAACTCGGCATCACCGTCACCTCCCTGGTGGTCGGCATGCTCGCCGCGCCCGCACTCTCCACCCTGCTCACCCCCGTGCTCACCGGCCTCGGCCTGCCTGCGGCCGCCGCGGCCGGCGCCGCCGTGACCGTCGGCATGGTGCTGGCCACCGTGGTGCAGATGGTGATCGGGGAACTGGTCCCCAAGAACTGGGCGATCTCCAGGCCGCTCCAGGTCGCCTACGCCGTGGTCGGACCGCAGCGCGTCTTCTCGGCCGTCTGCCGCCCGCTGATCAGCCTGCTGAACGGCTCCGCCGACCGCATCGTGCGGGCCCTCGGCATCGAGCCGCAGGAGGAGCTCGGCCACGCCCGCACCCCGGCCGAACTGGTCTCGCTCGCCCGGCACTCCGCCAGGGCCGGCGTGATGGACGAGGAGTCGGCCCGGCTCTTCGTGCGCACCCTGGGCCTCGGCGAACTCACCGCGGAGAGCGTGATGACCCCGCGCGTGGACGTCGTCGCCCTGCAGCACGACGCCAGCGCCGCCGACGTCCTCAACCTCACCCGGGCCACCGGCCTCTCCCGCTTCCCGGTCTACGGGCACAGCGTGGACGAGGTCACCGGCACCGTCACGCTCAAGGACGCCCTCGGCGTCCCCGCCGAACTGCGCGCCGCGACCCGCGTCGCCGCACTGGCCTCGGCACCGCTTCTGGTCCCCGAGACGCTGCCCGCCGAGCGCCTGCTCGACCAGCTGCGCCGCCAGCAGCCGATGGCCATCGTGGTCGACGAGTACGGCGGCACGGCCGGCGTGGTCACCATCGAGGACATCGTCGAGGAGATCGTCGGCGAGGTGCAGGACGAACACGACCCCGAGGACATCCCCGAACTGCGCCAGCTGCCGCCCGTCGACGGGCAACCGGTCTGGGAGGCCGACGGCCGGGCCCGGCTCGACCAGCTGGAGACCATCGGCCTGCAGGCTCCGGACGGACCGTACGAGACGCTCGGCGGACTGCTCGCGGACCTGCTCGGCAAGCTCCCCGCCCCCGGTGAGACGGCCGGCCTGCCCGGCTGGCGGTTCACCGTGCTCGGCGTGGAGCGGCACCGCACCAGCCGGGTGCTGATCGAGTACCGCCCCGACGCCGGAGCCGAGGAGACGGACCGATGAGCGCCCTGTACCTGTTCGCCTCGCTGCTGCTCCTGCTCGGCAACGGCTTCTTCGTCGGTGCCGAGTTCGCCGTGATCTCGGTGCGCCGCAGCCAGATCGAACCGCTCGCCGAGGCGGGCAACAAGCGCGCCCGCACCGTCCTGCACGCGCTCTCCAACGTCTCCGCGATGCTGGCCGCCGCCCAACTGGGCATCACCGTCTGCTCGCTGCTGCTCGGCGCACTCGCCGAGCCGACCATCGCCGGACTGCTGGAAGGCCCCTTCCACGCCGTCGGCATGCCCGAGTCGCTGATCCACCCGGTCGGCTACGCCCTGGCACTGGCCCTGGTGGTCTTCCTGCACATGGTGATCGGCGAGATGGTCCCCAAGAACATCTCGATCGCCGGTCCGGAGAAGGCCGCGCTCTGGCTCGGCCCGCCGCTGGACCGGCTGGCCCGCTGGCTCGGCCCGGTCATCCGGCTGCTGAACGCTCTTGCCAACGGCGTGCTGCGGCTGGCCAAGGTCGAGCCCAAGGACGAGGTCGAGTCGGTCTACACCGACGAACAGCTGCTCCACCTGCTGGCCGACTCCCGCGCGGCCGGCCTGCTGGACGAACGCCGCCAGGAGCGGCTGGAGGACGCCCTGGAGCTCGGTCACCGGCCGGTCACCGACGTCCTGCTGCCGGCCGAGCAGCTGGTCACCGTGGGCCCTTCGGTCACCGCCCTGGAGATAGAGGAGCTGGCCGTCCGCACCGGGTTCTCCCGCTTCCCGGTGGTCGACGAGGCCGACGCGCTGCGCGGCTACCTGCACGTCAAGGACATCCTGGACGTCGAGGACCCGTCGGCGCCCCTCCCGGCCCGGCTCTGGCGCCCGGTCACCGTCCTGCGCGGCACCACGCCGATGGACGACGCGCTCGGCGCGATGCGCAGGGCAGCCGCCCACCTGGCCGCCGTGGTCGACCAGGACGGCCGCAAGCTCGGCCTGGTCGCCCTGGAGGACGTCCTGGAGGAGCTGGTCGGCGAGATGCACGACCCCGATCACCGTCAGGTGGCCCGGGCCTGAGCCCGGAGGTTCCTCCGGCAGGGGTGAACCACCAGGGGCGCGGGGAGCGCGCGGGAGGCCGTGTGCTTCCCGAGGCGGCCCGATCGCGCGGTTCCCCGCGCCCCTGTCGTGCCCGCCCGATCCTGCGGGGATCCGCAGGCCCCGGCGGTCTACCGCCGGCCGTCGATCAGTTCGCCGTACGCCTGGAGCAGGTCCGGCAGCCGGAGGGTGGCCAGGTCCTCGCGGGTGGGGACGGCCCGGAGGGCGGACAGGCGCAGGTCGCGGTAAGCGCAGGACTTCTCGTAGAGGGTCCGGATGAAGCGGCCGTTGCCGAGGTCGTCGATCCAGCCCTCGTGGACCACGTGGCCGCAGATGCTGGCGAGCTCCTCGGCGGCGTCCTCGTCCCAGCCGTCGCCGCCGGACGCGGCCAGGGTGCGGCCGATGGCGGTGAGCTCGGCGGGACGGTAGCTGGGGAAGTCCACCCGGGTGGTGAAGCGGGAGTTGAGGCCCGGGTTGGTGGCCAGCAGGCGGTTCATGCCCTCGGGGTAGCCGGCCAGGATGACCACCAGCCGGTCGCGGTTGTCCTCGGCCCGCTTCAGCAGCACCTGGAGCGCCTCGTCCCCGTAGGCGTCGCCCTTGCTGTAGCCGGAGTTGGAGAGGCTGTACGCCTCGTCGATGAAGAGCACGCCGTCCAGCGCGGAGTCGATCAGCTCGTTGGCCTTGACCGCCGTCTGGCCGAGGAACTCGCCCACCAGGTCCGCCCGTTGGGCCTCCACCAGGTGGTCCCCGGAGAGCAGGCCGAGCGCGTGGAAGACCTGCCCGAGGATCCGCGCGACGGTGGTCTTCCCGGTGCCCGAGGGGCCGGAGAAGACGAAGTGCCGCTTCGGCGGCTGCACCGGCAGGCCCTGCTCGGTGCGCAGCCGCGACATCCGCAACTGCGCCGACAGCGCCCGGACCTGACGTTTCACCGGATCGAGGCCGACCATCTGCTCCAGTGCGGCCATCGCCGCGTCGAGCCCCTGCTGGCCGCGGAGTCCGCCGTGCTGCGTCGATCCGGCCGGTGGTGCGGCGCGTTCACCGCCGTCGCCTCTGGGCGGCGGCCCCGGGACGGGGTCGGCGGAGCCGCCCGACCGCTCGGCGGCCGGCCGGGGTACGGGTACCCCGGTGCCGGCGGGACCGGCGTAGGACTCGCCCATCCGGTAGTCCGTCTCCGCCCCGAAGCCGCCGCCCCCGGCGCACTCGTCCTCGCTGCCGAACCCGCCGTCCGGGCCGTAGGACTCGTCACCGTAGGCCTCGTCGCCGTCGTACCCGCTCCCGGCGTCGTACCCGCCGCCCGTCGGGTAGCCGGCCCCGGCGTCGAAGCCGTCGCCGTCCGGGGTGTCGTAGCCGGGCTGGTACTCCACGTCCGGGCCGAACCCGCCCACGGGCTCGCCGCCCGCCAGTTCGGCTGGTTCGAAGTCCGCCTCCGCGAGGGCGAGTTCACCCGGCGCCTGGGCGTCACTCCGGCCGTCCCCGAGCAGGCCCTCGATCACCCCGTCCTCGGTGGTGATCGCGGCCAGCCGGGCCGCCGTGTCCATGAAGGCCGGGTCGGCCCGGTGCACCGCCCGGTACAGCGGCAGGGCCGCGGCGCTGCGCCCGGCCCCCTCGTACGCGCGGGCCAGCCAGTACCGCAGCTCCTTGCGCTGCGGCTGCTCCGAGCGGCAGCGGGCCAACGAGGCGGCCAGCGGGCGCTGCGCCTGGGCGCACATGTCGAGCCGGACCCTGGCCATGCCGCCGAACAGTCCGGCCTCGATGCCGAGCAGCGGATCGTCCAGCAACTGGTCGGTTTCGCGGATGAGTTGCTCCCAGTCCTTCAGCAGGTAGGAGCGGCAGGCGTGCAGGAACCGCACCGAAGGGTCCCCCTCCGGCGGCGGGCAGGCCGCGAGGGCCCGGTCGAGCTCGGCCAGGTGGCGGCCGTCCAGCCAGTGCGAGGCGTGTGCCAGGGTCAGGTCGCGGGCGTCCTCCAGGACCGGCTGGACCCACCACCCGAGCCAGTACCAGGAACTGAGCGGCCGTTGGTGCCGGAGGCGCTGCTCGCCGAACCGCTGCCGGTGGCGGTGCATGGCCAGCAGCGCGCCGGAGGTGTCGCAGCGCAGGGCGTGCAGGCCGAGCCAGGCGTCCGCCATGCCGGGGTCGAGCCGCACGGCCGTGCGGAACTCCTCCTCCGCCCTGGCGTACGCGCCCGCGGCATAGGCGTCCATCGCCCGCAGCCAGGCGCGGTCGGCGAGCCGGTCCGGCCCGGTCGTACTGGAACTCTCCACCGTCACTCACGCCCCCCGCTCGGTGCATCGAGGCTCGGCGGCCGAGGGGTGAGGCCAGGGTGGTGCCCGCCCACACCGACGCCCCCGGCACGCAACCGTGCCTGTCAGGAATCGTACCGGCGCGGGGCTGATCCGGAAGAGTGTCGCACCCTGTCAAATCGCCTTGCCCGCCGAGTTGTTGGAGTCCGTCCGGAACACGACGGTCGCGCCGGATCGCGGCAGGTGAGGAGAGCGGCGCGGCGGATGCGGAACGCGACAGCTCCGACCCACGGGGGAACGAATCGGAGTTGCCGCGCACGCTGTCACGAGATCAACTGGCTCGCGACGGGGAGAACCTACGGGCCGAGGGCACCCCAGGTCAAGGATTGGCCAAGGAATTGCCAAGGATTGGAAAAAGAATCCGGCCGGTGAGGCCGTCCACCCGCAGGTCCGCATACGGACGGCTGGGGTCCGCCGCGAAGTGCTCCTGCTCGGCCGCTGCCCAGCCGACCCAGAATTCGGCCAACTCCGGTCCGTCGCGCCGTTCCCCGCGAGCGCGGGCGGCCGCCGCGTCCAGCTCCATCCAGATCAACCCGGCCAGCCACGGCCGCAGCCCGCTCCGTCCGGCGCCGACCCCCTCGATCAACACCACCGGCGCGGGCGGCACCGCCCGGCGGTCCGCGAAGCGGCGCAACGTCCAGTCGTAGACGCGGTGTTCACCGGCCCGACCCGCTGCCAGCGGCTCCAGTACCTCGGTGCGCAGGCGCTCCACCCAGCCGAACGGCTCGGCGTGGGTGGCGAGATCGTCCAGGTGCACCACCGGTGCTCCCCCCAGGGCCGCGGCCAGCCGGGCGGCGAAGGTGGTCTTCCCCGCCCCGGCGTGCCCGTCCACGGCCACCAGCCGGACCGGGCCGCAGGACGGCGGCAGGGCGAGCAGCCGCCGGGCGAGCCGCGCCGGGACGTCCGTCGCCTCCGCCGGCTCCACGGTCTCCGCCGCCTCCGGTACTGCCACCGGTACTTCCACCGCACCCGCCGCTTCGGCCGACCGGCCCGGCCCGACCCGTCGCACGGCAGCACCGGTCCCGGCTCCGGCCCCTGCCGAGCCGTCGCCGAGCCTTGCGCAGTCGTCCCGATCAGCCACGGGCCCACTCTACGGGCGGTGCGTTCCAGCAGGTCGTGACGGACCGGCCGGTATCGGGCATACTCACTTCGCCACGCCCGTGAACGACCGTTCACCGCAACCCGGTGCCGGTCGGACACGCCTGTCGTGCCGCGTCTCGTCACCCCAAGACCCGGCACCCCGATCGAGGAGGCCCGTTCCGCCATGAGCCCCGCCCCTGCCAAGCCTGTCGACCGCCAGCTGCCCAGTGACGAGGCCCGCGAACTGCTGAGCCTCACCAGGGACCTGGTCCAGCGCGAGCTCCGGCCGCGTGCCGCCGAGGACGAGGCGGTCGCCCGGTTCCCCCGTGAGACCTTCCGCACGCTCGGCGACGCCGGGCTGCTCTCCCTCCCGTACGGCGAGCAGTACGGCGGCGGCGAGCAGCCGTACGAGGTCTACCTCCAGGTCCTGGAGGAGCTGGCCGCCGGGTGGCTCGCGGTCGGCCTCGGGGTCAGCGTGCACACCCTCTCGTGCCACGCGCTGGCCACCTTCGGCACCGAGGAGCAGCGCGACCGCTGGCTGCCCGCGATGCTGAGCGGCGAGCAGCTCGGCGCGTACTGCCTCTCCGAGCCGCAGTCCGGATCCGACGCCGCCGCCCTGCGCACCCGCGCCGACCTGGACGGCGACGAGTACGTGGTGAACGGCACGAAGGCGTGGATCACGCACGGCGGCCGCGCCGACTTCTACAGCACCATGGTGCGGACCGGCGAGGACGGTGCCCGGGGCATCAGCTGCCTGCTCGTCCCGGCCGACAGCCAGGGGCTCTCGGCCGCGCCGCCGGAGCACAAGATGGGCATGAGCAGCTCGCCCACCGCACAGCTGCACTTCGACGGTGTCCGGGTGGACCGCGAGCGGCGGATCGGCGACGAGGGCCAGGGCTTCCAGATCGCGCTCTCCGCCCTGGACTCCGGCCGGCTCGGCATCGCCGCCTGCGCGATCGGCGTGGCCCAGGCCGCCCTCGACCTCGCGGTGGAGTACGCGGGCACCCGCGAGCAGTTCGGCCGCCCGATCGCCGACTTCCAGGGGCTGTCCTTTATGCTGGCCGACATGGCCACCCAGGTCGAGGCCGGCCGTGCGCTCTACCTGTCCGCGGCCCGCCGCCGCGACAGCGGACTGGCCTTCTCCAAGGAGGCGGCGATGGCGAAGCTCTTCTGCACCGACGCCGCGATGCGGGTCACCACGGACGCGGTGCAGGTGCTCGGCGGGTACGGCTACACCCAGGACTACCCGGCCGAGCGCTACATGCGCGAGGCCAAGGTGCTGCAGATCGTGGAGGGCACCAACCAGATCCAGCGGCTGGTCATCGGCCGCCACCTCACCGGCAAGTAGCCGTCACCTCGCCGGCAGGCGACCGGGCCCCCGGGCGCGGGGCGGCGAGGCGGTAGGGGCGCGGGGAGCGCCGCGAGAGACCGGGCACCTCCGCAGAGGGCCGGTCGCTCGGCTCCCCGCGCCCCTACCGGTTCCGCCTTCGCGGGGTTCCGCTCTCGCCCGGCCCCGTTCTCGCCCGGTGCGGCTTTCGCCCGGCCCCGTTCTCGCCCGGCTCGCGCTTCCGCGAATCCGGAAGCGGAGCGGGCGGGATCAGCGCCGGACGAGGCGGCCGCGCTGCGCCGGAACCCGCACCCGGCTCACCGGGACCGCGTCGGGGCCGCCGACGTGCGAGAACGGCTGGGTGCGCCAGTCCAGTTCGGCGGGGAGGGCGAGCAGCGCCTCCGCACCCGGCCCGGCCTGGTCGCCGAGGTCGTCGTCGCACTCGGCCAGGTCGTCGGTGGCCGCACCGGAACCGGGGCAGAGCGCGGGGGAGAAGGGGTGCCAGGCGGTCGGCAGGACGGCGTGCTGCGGCAGCCGCTCCTCGTCGCCGACCAGGGCGATCGGGCGGTCGCACGCGGGGCAGTGGACCCGGACGATCTCCCAGGTGTCCATGTCGCCCGGGTCCACCCCCGGGAACCCGGTGAAGTCGAAGTCGGCGTCGCGGTCGAGGCGTTCGTCATCCTCCGCGGCGCGGGAACGCTGATCAGTAGCAGACATGTGATGATCCCCCTCGGATCGGACCGGGCTCGCTTCGGCCCTGGCCACAACCAGCACTTCCCGCCCACGGAGTGTCATAACCCTGCACTGCGGTGCACTGTGATGCACGAGGTGTGTCGTTCGCCACATTCCAGCGGCACATGCCCCGTTCATGCGCCGTTTCTGCTGGGGGCTCGCACTCCGGGCGCGCGGTGGTGGTGCGCACCGGCGGCGACCGGACGTTCGGCACAGCGCGCCCCGGGTGAGCGGGCGGTCACCGTCCGGAACCGGAGGAGTGCGCACCGGGTCGGCAAACGGGTCCCGGGGGCAGTAGGTTTGCGCCTTGTGGAGGATCTCGATCAGCACATCGTCCAGTTGCTTCTCCAGGACGGCCGGATGAGCTACACGGACCTGGGCAAGGCCACCGGCCTGTCCACCTCGGCGGTGCACCAGCGCGTGCGCCGGCTCGAGCAGCGCGGCGTCATCCGCGGTTACACGGCGATCATCGACCCGGACGCGGTCGACCTGGCGCTGACGGCCTTCATCTCGGTGAAACCGTTCGACCCGAGCTCGCCCGACGACACCCCGGAGCGGCTGGCCCCGCTGCCCGAGATCGAGGCCTGCCACAGCGTGGCGGGTGACGAGAACTACATCCTCAAGGTCCGGGTCGGCGCCCCCGGCGACCTGGAGGACCTGCTGGCGCGCATCCGCAGCGCCGCCGGCGTCTCCACCCGCACCACGGTGGTGCTCTCCACCCCCTACGAGGCGCGCCCCCCGAAGCTCTGACCCGACTCGGTCGGGTGCAGACTTGGGCCCATGACCGAACGCACCAACCGGACCGTGCTCCTCCGCGGCGGCGCCGTCTACAGCCCCGCCGACCCCTTCGCCACCGCGATGCTGGTCGAGGGCGAACACATCGCCTGGGTCGGCAGCGACGGCGCCGCGCAGGCGTACGCCGAGAGCGCCGACGAGGTGGTGGAGCTGGCCGGTGCGCTGGTCACCCCCGCCTTCGTGGACGCCCACGTCCACGCCACCTCGACGGGCCTGGCCCTGACCGGTCTGGACCTCACCGGCTGCCCCTCGCTCGTCGAGGCGCTGGAGCGGATCTCCGCCTTCACCCGCTCCGCCTTGACCCGCTCCGCCGACGGCCCCGGGGCGGCCGGCAGCGGCGGCGTGCTGATCGGTCACGGCTGGGACGAGAGCGGCTGGCCCGAAGGCCGTCCGCCGACGCTCGCCGAGCTGGACGCCGCCGCCGGCGGCACCGCCCTCTACCTCTCGCGGACCGACGTGCACTCGGCGCTCGCCAGCACCGCCCTGCGCGAGCTGACCCCGGGCCTGGCCGGGCTTCCCGGCCACCACCCCACCCGGCCGCTCACCCGCGACGCCCACCACGCCGTCCGGCAGGCCGCCCTGGCCCACCTGACGCCGGATCAGCGCCGCGCCGCCCAGCAGGCCGCCCTGCGGCGGGCCGCCGAACTGGGCATCGGCTCGGTCCACGAGTGCGCCGGACCCGAGATCTCCTCCGCCGAGGACCTCACCGCCCTGCTGGCCCTGGCCGCCGAGGGAGAGGGCCCCGAGGTCTTCGGCTACTGGGGCGAACTCGGCGGCGTCGAGACCGCCCGCAGCCTGGGCGCCGTCGGCGCCGGCGGCGACCTCTTCGTGGACGGCGCGCTCGGCTCGCACACCGCCTGCCTGCACGCCCCCTACGCCGACGCCGAGCACACCGGCACCGCCTACCTGACGGCCGACGAGGTGGCCGACCACGTCACCGCCTGCACCGAGGCCGGTCTCCAGGCCGGGTTCCACGCGATCGGGGACGCCGCACTGTCGGCAGTCCTGGACGGTGTGCGGGCGGCGGCCGACCGGCTCGGGCTGGCCCGGGTCCGTTCGCTGCGGCACCGGGTCGAGCACGCCGAGGCGCTGGACGACAAGACCATCGCCGCCTTCGCCGAGCTCGGCCTGACCGCCTCCGTCCAGCCCGCTTTCGACGCCAGCTGGGGCGGCCCGGACGGCATGTACGTCCAGCGGCTCGGTGCAGAGCGGGCCGCCGCGCTCAACCCGTTCGCGGCCCTGCTGCGCGCCGGAGTGCCGCTCGCCTTCGGTTCGGACGCCCCGGTCACCCCGCTCGACCCCTGGGGCACCGTCCGGGCGGCGGCGTTCCACCGGACCCCCGAGCACCGGATCTCGGTCCGCGCGGCGTTCACGGCGCACACCCGGGGCGGCTGGCGCGCGCTCGGCCGGGACCAGGACGGCGTGCTGGTCCCGGGTGCCGTCGCCAGCTTCGCCGTCTGGGACGTGGCCGACCTCGTCGTCCAGGCCCCGGACGACCGCGTCGCGGGCTGGTCCACCGACCCCCGCTCCGGCACCCCGGGCCTGCCCGACCTCACCCCGGGCGTCGCGCTCCCGACCTGCCTGCGCACGGTCGTCCGGGGCCGCACGGTGCACCGGCGCTGACCCGCCGCGGCCGCCGGCCCGGCACGGTCCGGCGGCGCCCGGAACCGCAGGGGCGCCCCGGGAGGAGGGGCACGTTCCTCGGGGCAGTCGCCGCGCCCCGGGCCGCCGGCCGGCGAACCGTTCCGATCAGGCACCCTTGAGGGCAGGTCGGTACCGCTCCGGGGTACCTTTCTCCGACGGCTCTCGGTGACGAGCGGCCGGTCGATCAGACGGCACTCGCAGCGCGAGCGGACGGCACAGCCAGAGAGGTGGTGCGCAGGTGGCACTGCCCGGGAACGAGGAGCAGCCGACGGCGGAGTCGGGGGCGGCCGAGTCCGTCCCCGAGCCGCGGCCAGGAAGGCTCCGGCGGCGCTGGACCAAGGTCGGGGCCGGGCTGCCCAGGACCGGGCTGGCCGTCGCCGCCGGTCTGTTGCTGGCTCTGGCCTTCCCGCCGTACGACCTGTGGCCGCTGTCGATCCTCGGAGTGGCGGCCCTCTCCCTGCTGACCCGGGGGCGGACGGCCCGCCAGGGGGCGTGGACCGGCTTCGCGTTCGGCGTCCCGTTCTTCCTCCTGCTGCTCGACTGGATCCGGGTGATCGGGCCGGACGCACTGGTCGGGCTCTCGGTGCTGGAGGCGCTGTTCGTCGCCGCGCTCGGCGCCGGTCTCGCCGCCACCTCCCGGCTGCGCACCTGGCCGCTCTGGGGGGCCTGCCTCTGGGTCGCGCAGGAGTGGGCCCGCGACCGGCTGCCGCTGGGCGGCTTCCCGTGGGGCCGGCTGGCCTTCGCCAACACGGCCAGCCCGTTCACACCGCTGGCCGCCCTCGGCGGCGCGCCCCTGGTGACCTTCGCGGTCGCCCTCGCAGGCACCCTGCTGGGGTACACCGCCCTCCGTCTGCGCCGGAGTCCCGCCCCGGGCACCGCGATGATCACCGAGGCCACCGAGGCCACCGAGGCCACCGAGGCCACCGAGGCCACCGAGGCCGCTGAGGCCGTTGACGCTGCTGCCGTCACCGATGCCGCCGAGGCCGCCCCCGGCACCCGCAGCCTCCCCCGAGCCCCCCGTGCCGCCGTACTGGCCGCTGCCGGGGCCGTGGCGACGATCCTCGCCGGGTACCTCGTCCCGGTTCCGACCGGCGCCGGTGCCGCCGACACCGTCAAGGTGGCGGTCATCCAGGGGAACGTGCCGCACCCCGGAATGGACTTCCTCGGCCGCCCGTTCATGGTGCTCGACAACCACGCCTCGGCCACCGAACGGCTGGCCGCCGCGGTGGCGGCGGGCAAGGCCGAGCGCCCGGACGTGGTGATCTGGCCGGAGAACTCCTCCGACCTCAACCCGTTCGCCGTCCAGGAGGCCTACCAGCGGATCGACCAGGCCGTGAAGGCGATCGGGGTGCCCACCCTGGTCGGCACCCTGGTGGACGGCCCGGACGACCAGCACGTGCAGAACGAAGGCATCGTCTGGGACCCGCAGAGCGGCCCCGGCGACTTCTACATCAAGCAGCACCCGGTGCCCTTCGGCGAGTACGTGCCGTTCCGCGCCGAGCTCTCCAAGGTGATCACCCGCCTCCAGCGGGTCGCCCGCGACTTCTACCCGGGCACCCACGACGGCGTGATGCAGCTCGGTCCGGCCCGGATCGGCGACGTGATCTGCTTCGAGGTGGCGTACGACGAGATCGTCCGCGACACCGTCAACGACGGCGGCCGGGTGCTCGTGGTGCAGACCAACAACGCGACCTACGCCAAGAGCGGCCAGCCGGACCAGCAGCTGGCGATGTCCCGGCTGCGTGCGGTCGAGCACGGCCGGGCCGTCCTGATCGCCGCGACCAGCGGGATCAGCGCGATCATCGCCCCGGACGGGTCGGTGGTGAGCCGCACCCAGGAGCTCACCCCGGCCGAGCTCAGCGCCACGGTGCCGCTGCTCAATGCGAAGACGGTGGCCGACCGGGTCGGTGCCGCGCCCGAGTGGGCGCTCTCCATCGCCGGCCTGCTGGCCTGCGGTGCGGTGGCGGTCGGCGGGATCCGGCGCCGACGCAACGGTGCCGGAACCGCCGGAACACCGGCCGAGGCCGAACCGTTGTCCCAGGTGGGTGCAGCAGCCGCAGTCGCCCCCGCTCGGATTGCCCGTCGCTGATCTGCGCGGAGAGCACCGGGATGGAGTGGATTCGTACCGTGACCCAGCAAGCTACCCCGGTCCGTCCGGCCCCGCGCAGTCGCCTGCGACGGGTGCTGCCGTTGCTGATCACCGCCTGGCTGGTGCTGGAGATCTGGCTGCTGACCGTCGTAGCGGGCGCGGCAGGCTGGTTCACTGTGCTGCTCCTGCTGGTGGCAGGGGTCTTCGCGGGCGGATCGCTGATCAAGCGGGCGGGCCTGAAGGCCCTGTCCGCAGCCATCGAGCAGAGCCGCGACCCGCAGTCGCAGCAGGCGCAGACCGGCACCAGCCTGACCGTGCTGGCGGGCCTGCTGCTGATCATGCCGGGTTTCCTCTCCGACCTGCTCGGGCTGACCCTGCTGCTCCCGCCGACCAGGGCGCTGTGGCGGGCGCTGGGCCGCCGGTTCACCCGGACCGCGCTGCGCTCCACCGCCCGGCCCGGATCCGACGCGTTCGCGGACGCCATGCGGCTCCAGGAGCAGATGCGCATCCACCGGCCGGACGGCAAGGTGATCCAGGGCGAGGTGGTCGACCCCCCGGCCGGCCGCACCGGACCCGACACCGACTACCGCCCGCCGATCACCGGCTGAGCACCGCCGGCACCCGGCTCGCGAGGTCACCCGGCTCACGAGGCGTCACCCGACTCACGCGGTGCCCGAGGGGCGCGGTGAGCTGATCGCGCGCCCCCTGCAGCCCACGGCAGGGGGCGTCACGGTTCCCGCGCCGCGGCAGAACGGTCCACGGCAGAACGGTCCACCACGACCGGCCCCCGAGCCGCCGCTGCGGCGCAGCCCGGACGTCCCCGCGCCCGGAAGTCCCGCCCGCCCGAGCCTCAAGCCCGGCGGAGCCCCTGCCGCCCGCGCCGCTGCCCGTCCGAGCCATCCGGGCAACCCGAAGGGGCCCCGGGCGGTTGCCCGGGGCCCCTTCGGTCTCCTCCGCCTAGGCGGAGGGGGTGGTCACGCGCTCTTGCGGGTGTCGCGTGGGTGAACCGCGAGGTTCATCCCGCCGGAGCGAAGCACCGCCAGCCGCTCGGCCAGCACCTCCTCCAGCTCCTCGCGCGTACGACGCTCCATCAGCATGTCCCAATGGGTGCGCGTCGGCTTGGTCTTCTTCTCCTCCGGCTCGTCACCGTCGAGCAGGACTGCCTCCTGGCCGCAGAAACGGCATTCCCAGATCGAGGGAATCTCCGCCTCAACGGAGAAAGGCACCTCGAATCGGTGTCCGTTCTGACATGCGTACTCAACGGTCTGGCGGGGAGCCAGATCGATTCCACGGTCGGTCTCGTAGCTAGTGGCCCCGAGTCGCGTGCCGCGGAGAGCTCGCTCGCTCATGAATCGTGCCTCCCGGGCTTATGGCCCACAGGACTAGTGGTCGCTGTCATCGTCGTTCGGTCAACGCTCGGCCGTCGACGAAGATTCCCGTCCCGGGACATGCGTCGCCTGTCGTGCCGCCCCTGTTTGTACCCATCCCCGCCCGATTTGTCACATCTGAGCTCGAATATCACCCAGAGTGTCACTAATTGTGCACACAGCTACCAATTTGGGTCCAGTGACGGCCGTCCAAGTTTATCCGCGCCCGGTCACCAGACCGGACGCGGGCGCACCGGGGAGGGGTCTTTCGTCAGCTCGACTCCCGGCCCGCCACCCGGCCCCGAGACCGAGCTCCCCACCGGCTCCCCGGTCGGGGCCTGGGCCTGGGCCGGCGGCTGCGCCGGGGCGGCGGCCTCGGTCCTGGTGTCCCGGTGCGGCAGCAGGGCGATCACCGCGTCCCGCAGCAGGGCCGGTGCCTCCTCGTCCAGCGGATCCACGGTGACCGGGACCTGGAGCCGGACGGGGGCCGCGGTGCCGATCCTGGCGTAGCCGCGGCCGGCGGGGGTCTGTGCGGCCGGGGCGATGTCCAGCGGGGCGCCCAGTGCCAGCTGGGCCACCTCGGGGCCGGTGGGGCCGAGCACCACGCGAGCCCTGGTGGTGGCCCGGACGGTGGGGGAGAGCCGGTCCCGGGCCTCCAGGTCGTCGGCGACCACCACCGTCACGCGCGCCGCCCGGCCCTGCCGCAGTGGGGTCTCCAGCAGTTCCTGCGGGTCGAGGCGGCCCTCGGCGTGGGCCAGCTCGGTCAGCTCGGTGGGGTGGTCGAGCAGCAGCCAGAGAGGGCGGGTGACGTCCTCCGGCGGGGTGAGGCCGTGGTGACGGGCGGCGTTGAGGGCCACGATCCGGCGCTCGGTCTCCTTGGCGGCCCACTCCAGCGCGGCCAGTGCGCCGTGCAGGCTGGTCTCCACGGTGTGCACGCCGGGCCGGTTCACCAGGCAGGCGTGCTCGCCGGTGCCCGCACCGTCGATCACCACCAGGTCGCCGTAGCGGAGCGCCTGGAGTGCGATCGAGCGGATCAGCGTGGACGTCCCGTGTCCCGCCGCGCCGAGAGCCAGCAGGTGCGGCTCGGCGGAGCGGGCGCCCGTCCGCCAGATCACCGGCGGCTGCTGGACGGTGCCGCCGTCCCGGTGCACCGGGATGGTCCGATGGCTGCCGAGCGCGTCGGTGAAGCCGAGCACGATCTCGCCCGGCGTGGTGACGAAGGGCTGGGCGGTGATGTCGGCGGGCAGCGGGGCCAGGGCGGTGACCCGCAGCCTGTTGGACTCCTCCTCCCAGTCGAACCGGTACTCGCGGGCGCGGCCCGCCTTGCCCTGGACGACCTGCTCGATCCTGGCCCGGGCGCCCGGCTCGGTGTCGGTGAAGTAGGCGGGGTAGGCCAGGTCGAGGGAGGTGAGCCGGCCGTCGCCGTCGAACTCCCAGGCGCTGAAGGCGGACTTGTAGCTGCCGTCGAGGCTGTAGAGCGGCGAGAGCTCGTCCACTCCGCCCAGGTAGGGGGTCAGGGCGGCGTGGAGGGCGGTCAGCTTGACGTCGGCGACGTCCGCCTCGGGCTGCGCGGGGGCGGACTTGAGGGTCCGGCCGACCCAGGTGGCGCTGGCCATCAGGGCGACCAGGGCGAGCAGCGGGCCGTGCGGCAGCAGGTAGATCCCGAGCAGCACCGCCGCGGTGAGGAAGGCGGTGGGGCCCCGGTGGTCCTTCGGGGTGGCCGCCCAGCGGACCTTGGCCCAATCGGCGTGGGCGCGCAGGCCGCGCCCGATCACCGTCAGCGGGGCGACCATGTCGGAGGCGTGGTCGCCCGCCGTACGGGCGAGGTCGCGGCCGCGGTTGAAGTGGCGGGTGAGGGACATTCCTGACTCCCCGGGCGGATGGGACGAGCGGGACGGTGACGACAAGGCCCGGGGCGGTGGGATCCGCACCCGGGCCGTGACCGAGCGGGACCGGTCAGAACTTGATGCCGCTCAGCAGGCTGGCCAGGCTCGCGCCGCCTGCCGTGATGCTCGGGGCGATCGAGGAACCCGCGATGTAGAAGCCGAAGAGGGCGCAGACCAGGGCATGCGAGACCTTGAGTCCGTCCCGCCGGAAGAAGAGGAATGCGATGGTGCCGAACAGGACGATGCCGGAAATCGAGAGGATCACGTGCTCTGCTCCTCGGTGAGGGGGGACAGGGGACGGAGAAGAGGGAGTTACCGAAAGCGACCTAATCGTGACAAAAAGTAATAGATGATGGAACGGGGCAAATGGGTGTTCTTGTTGCCGGGGTGAACATCGGAGGTATACGTGCGGATCGCCGCTCACGGCGGAATTCCGCTCTCTCAGGTCCCCCGCGCACCGTGCTCCGGGCGCACCCGCCGGGAAAAGTTCGCTCGAACGGATGCCTTGCCTCCGGACGAACGTGTCATCCGCTACGGTGCCGTACGACACCGCACCGGATCCGAAAGGGCCGTCATGACCGACTCAGCTCCGCAGACCCCGCAGAACCCGCCGGCGGGGCAGGCGCCGGACGCCGAGGTGATCGAGCTCGCGGGCCGGCTCTTCGACG
The DNA here is from genome assembly GCF_042264695.1 of Kitasatospora sp. NPDC056138. Lineage (NCBI taxonomy): Bacteria > Bacillati > Actinomycetota > Actinomycetes > Kitasatosporales > Streptomycetaceae > Kitasatospora > Kitasatospora sp. NPDC056138. Next base: position 18,468 of record NZ_JBHJVK010000017.1, read on the forward strand.
CCGCCCGTACCGGCGACACGGTGCTGCTCGCCGGGTACCTCGACGCCGGAGCCCCCGCCGACCTCACCAACGACCGGGGCGACACCCTGATCATGCTCGCCGCCTACCACGGCCACGCGGACACGGTCGAGGCCCTGCTGGCGCACGGCGGCGACCCGAACCTGATCAACGACCGGGGCCAGACGCCGCTCGCCGGGGCGGTGTTCAAGGGTGAGGAGAAGGTGATCGCCGCCCTGCTGGCCGGCGGCGCCGACCCGCAGGCCGGTACCCCCTCCGCCGTCGACACCGCGCGGATGTTCGGCAAGGAGGAGCTGGTCGCCCGTTTCGAGGGCCGCTGACCGAGGCCGTCCCGCTGCCCCGGCCGCCCGGCCCGGGGACGGCGGGCCAGGGGCGGCCGGTCGCGACGTAGGCTTGCCGACCATGGAGATACGCACCACCGGTTACGGCCACCCGGACGCCGTACGGCTGTCCGCCGAGGTCCAGCAGGAGTACGTCCGCCGCTACGGCGATGTGGACGTGACCGTCATGCACCCGGAGCACTTCGACCCGCCGGCCGGGATCTTCGTGGTCGGCTACCTCGACGGCCGGCCGGTGGCCTGCGGCGGTTGGCGGGCCAAGGAGGCGGACGGCGCGGGGCTGCGCGACGGCGACGCGGAGCTCAAGCGGATGTACGTCTCGCCCTCGGCCCGGGGCCGGGGACTGGCCCGTGCGGTGCTGCGCCACCTGGAGCGGAGTGCCGCCGAGGCCGGACGGACCCGGGTGGTGCTGGAGAGCGGCACCGAACAGCCCGAGGCGCTGGCGCTGTACGCCTCCGAGGGGTACGAGGCGATCACCAAGTTCGGCGTCTACAAGGACCACCCGCAGAGTGTCTGCATGGGCAAGTCGCTGGTGGCCGCGGCGGCCTGACCGCCCTCGGCTGCCGGCCGCTGTCGGGCGGCCCTCGGGCGGCTGCCCGCCGGTGCACTCCGACGGACAGCCGCCCGGTGCCGTCAGGGCGCGAGGCGGTGCAGGTCGCGGGGGAAGAGCGTGGTGCGCCGCACGTTGTCGGCCCCGGTGAGTCGGGCCGTCCAGCGTTCCAGGCCGAGCGCGAACCCGCCGTGCGGCGGCATCCCGTGCGCGAACGCCCTGAGGTACCCCGCGTACGGCTCGACGGGCTCGCCGCGTGCCGCGAGTGCGGCCAGGTAGTCCTCGTGGCGGTGCAGCCGCTGGCCGCCGGTGACCAGTTCCAGACCCCGGAACAGCAGGTCGAAGCTGTTGGAGTAGGCGGGTCTGGCCGGGTCCGGGTGGGTGTAGAAGGGCCGCTTGCACATGGGGTAGCCGACGACGAAGAGGAACTCGCTTCCGTACTCCCGCAGCGCCCACTCGCCGAGCCGGCGCTCGTGCGCGGGGGCGAGGTCCGGCTCGTCGGTGCCGAGCATCCGCATGGCCTCGGAGAAGTGCACCTGGGGGATCTCGGCGGGCACCTCCGGAAGTTGCAGCGACAGCAGGTCCAGCGCGCCGGCGGCCCGTTCGGCGACCGAGGCCAGCATCCCGGCGATCGCCTCGCGGAGCACCGCCTGCACGTCGCGGTGGTCGGTGACGAAGCCCAACTCGGCGTCCAGGCTGGTGTACTGGGCCAGGTGACGGGCGGTGTCGTGCGGCTCGGCCCGGAACACCGGGCCGGTCTCGTAGACCCGTTCGAAGACACCGACCATGGTCTGCTTGAAGAACTGCGGTGACTGCGCCAGGTACGCGGTGCCGCCGAACCAGTCGAGGGCGAAGACGTTCGCGCCGGACTCGGTGGCCGAGGAGACCACCTTCGGGGTCTGGATCTCGGTGAACCCGAAGCCGTCCAGGGTGCTCCGGAAACCGGCCAGCGAGGCGGCGGAGATCCGGTGGACGGCAGCGAGCCGGGGATGCCGCAGCGTGACGGGGGCGCTGTCCAGGATCACCGGCAGTGCGGCCGGGACGGTCGGCCGGAACAGGCTGACCGGCGGTGGCTCGGCGAGGCCGGACAGCACGGTGATCTCGGGTCCGGTCAGCTCGACACCGCCCGGCGCCTGGGAGTTGGCGGTGACGGTGGCCCGGACCCGCAGGACGGTCTCCTCGGGGAAGTCCAGACCGCTCTCGGCGACCACCTGGGCCAGCCCGGAGCGGTCCCGGATCACCAGGAAGGTGACGGACTTGAGTCCCCGGCGGCGGTGCAGCCAGCCGGAGACTTCGACGGTTTCGCCCACGTGGCCGTGCAGTTCGGAGGCCAGTACGCGGGTCGTCGGGTGGATCATCGCAGCCCTCCAAGGGCGTCGTCATGATCCCTTCGGAGTGCGGGCGAGAAGGGGCAACTCGCGGTGCCACCGCACTTCTGCCGCCGCCCGGGGGCGGCGGCCTCATTGCGGCCCGATGACGGGGGCCGGCCGGCGAGGCATTTCCTCCTCGCACTCAGGAGTGTCTTCCCCCGGGACGTGGGACCGCCTTCCCAGCTGCCGGCGGCTCTCTCTGCTCACGTGATCCCGGTGGTACTCGTCTCCCTCGACGTGTTGCAGGTGACGCTACGGCCGGGGTCCGGCAGACCGCAACGCGATTTGCCGGACCCTCCGCGCCGAAGGACCCCGTGCGCCGAAGGACCCTCCGCGCCCAAGGACCCTGCGGACCGCCGGATCCTCCGTGCAGCACGACGGATCGGGTCAGAGCAGGGTCCGCCAGTAGTACCAGAAGCGGTTGAGCACCAGCAGGGCGATGCCCACGTACCAGAGAGCCGGCAGGACCCAGTGGTAGCGGGCCGCGGTCCGCCAGTTCGGACGGTTGTGCAGCAGGGTGTACCAGCCCAGCGGGAGGACCACGGCCCACACCACCATGCAGTACGGGCACAGCGCCCCGATCTCGTACAGGGCCTGGTTGATCAGCCAGAGGACGAAGCCCAGGCCGACGACCGTGCCGGCCTGGAGCGTCCACCAGAACCAGGGCCGGTACGTGGCGCCGGCGAGCAGGCCGACCCCGGCCGCCAGGACGGCAGCGAAGGCGGCGAGGCCGATGAGGGAGTTGGGGAAGCCGAAGACCTCGGCCTGCGGGGTGCGCATGACCGAGCCGCAGCTGATGATCGGGTTGATGTTGCAGCTGGGGACGTAGCCCGGGTTCTCCAGCAGCCGGATCTTGTCGGCGGTGAGCACGGCCGAGGCGGCCAGGCCCAGTGCACCGCAGACCGTCAGCAGGACGGCCTGGGCGCGGCTTGCCCCGATCGGGGTCGCTGTGGCCATGACGTCAGCTCCCGGTGGCCTGGCGGACCACGGCGGTGAACTGCTCGGCGGTCATCGGGGTGCCCTTGGAGTCGAAGAGCTCCAGCGCCTTGCCGTCGAGCTTGATGGTCGGAGTGCCCGTCACACCGCTGCTGTTGAAGGCGGCGGCGACCTTGCCCGCCCAGGGACGGTAGGTGCCCTCGGTGACGGCCTTGGTGAACGCCTCGGTCTTCAGCCCCGGCACCTTGTCGGCCAGCGCGAGGATGTGGTTCACGTCGCCGAAGCCGTCCACCCGCTCCTCGGGCTGGTTGGCGTACAGCACGTCGTGGAACTGCTTGAACTTCGCGGCACCGCCCTCGTTGAGCGCCGCGCCGACGGCGGCCAGCGCGGTCTTCGAGCCCTGTCCGCCGAGGTTGTCGTCGAGGAAGGCCGCCAGGTGGTACTCGATCTTGTACGTGCCGTCGTCGGCGAGCTGCTGGACCGCCTTCCCGGCGGAACCCTCGAAGACCTTGCAGATCGGGCAGCGGAAGTCCTCGAACACCTGCAGGGTGTGCGGGGCGTCGGCGCGGCCGTAGACGATCACCGTGCCGTTCTGGCCCGAGGAGTTGGCCGGGGTCACCAGCGTGCTGGACACCGAGACCGTGTCGGAGCCGCCGCTGCTGCCGTCGCTCGCGGTGCTGATGGCGAGCGTGGTCGCGGCGGCCAGGGCGAGGACGCCGAGTATCGAGGCGCCGACGACGGTCCGGCGGCGGACGGCGGCGCTGCGGGCCTCGCGCAGCTGCGCCTCGCGCAGACGCTCGCGGGGGCTGGGCTTGGGGGACTGGGGGGTGCTCATGGTGAAGGTCAACTCCTGGGAGCCGGGGCGGACCGCGGAGCCGGCGCGTTCGGCACGGCGGGACCGGCACGGGGCCGCGCGGGCGCGGGCGCGGGCGTGTGTCGGAGGCGGTGCTGCGGGCCGGGGTGGGGTCCACCCGGTGACGGGGAAGTGGCGGGACGAGGCCGACGGATCGTCAGGTCGGCTCGCGCCGGGCCGTGCAGGACCCGGAGGCGGCGGACGTCGTCAGCAGGCGGGCGCGAACGCCCGGGCCGGCGGTCCGCGCCGGGGCGCGGGGGTGAGCACCACGTCCGCGCGGCGTGGGAGGGAGTCCTCGGCCGCCGGCGTCGGCATCAGGGCGGCCGGGCAGTTCGGCAGCGGGGCGAGCAGCAGGAGCGCCCGCAGTGGGACGGCGAGCAGCTCGCCGAGCGCGCGTTTGGCCTCGGCCAGGTCGTGGAGTGCGGCCTCGCCCAGGCGCAGCCAGAGCGCGGCGGCGAACGCGAGCAGCAGGTGCACCATCAGGACCAGCGCCTGCGCCGTGCCGGGGGCGCTCGTGGTCAGGAACGACTCCTTGACCGAACTCCCGCCGCAGACCAGCAGATCGACGCCGTGCGAGGGTGCGGCACAGGCGTCCTGGCCGAGGTTGAAGGCGGTGTTCAGCAGCAGTTCGACCGGTACCAGGACCGCCGAGATGTGCAGGAAGCGCCGCTGACCGCCGCAGGCGGGCAGGGCGGCCAGGAACACGGCCGCCGTCGCGACGGCCACCAGGCTCAGCGGCAACGGCCGCCCGGTGACCACGACTTGGCCGAGTGCGGACAGCGGAACGGCGAGCGCGGTGAACACCGCTGCTCGCAGAGCCCTGGTCGCCTGGCTGTCAGTCATGGTGCTCGGAGTATGACACGGGCCCACAGCCGCGCACGAGGGCGCCTCGGTGGCAGCGCGGGCGCCGTGCCGGCGGAGCGGGTCGGGGAGTGAGGCGGGGAACGGGTCGGGGGATCCGGCTGGGGAGCGGGTCGGCGGAGTGGGGCGGGAGGTGGGCTGCGGAGTGCGGCGGCGGCAGCCGAGGGCCGTGGTCCGCCGGTTGTGGTGCGGCCGGTCCGGTCGAACATCCCTGCTGTGCCGAGTGCCCGGAATCGCAAGCCGGTCCGGATGACGTCACCCGCCGGGGCGATCACCGGGCGGTGGACGGGTGATCCGCCGCCACCCCGCTCCGGCCGGATGGACAATCGGCCGATGGACGATCCTCCCGGCTGCCCGCCCGACGTCCCGGCGCCGCCCCTGCCCACGCCCTGGACGCCGCCCGAACCTCCCTATCCTCCGCACCCGCCGCATCCCCCGCACCCTCCGCTGCCGCCGGTACCGACGCCGCCGATTCCCGAGCCGCCCTCGCCGCCCGACGTGCCGCCGCCCCCGGCGCCGTCCGCGCCGCCGAGCCCGCAGCCGCACCCTTCGCCCACGTTCACGCCCGCACCGACGCCCGCCAAGTCCGTGGCGGCGGTCGTCCCGCACCCGCAGAAGCCCTCCGCACCGCCCGCACCGGAACCGACCCCCACCTACAGCGCCCTGCCGGTACCGGCCACGGCGGTGACCACCGCCGTGGCCGTGCCGCCACCACCGACGCCACCGGCGGCCGCGCCGAGCCTCGACCCGGTGGTGTGGGCGGCGGTCGTACTCGTCACCGTCCTGCTGCCGGCCGCACTGGCGGCCGTCGGCCACTCGTTCCCCGTCACCCGGAGCCGCAGTTGAACCCCGTCCCGATCATCGGCGCTGCCACGGCCGTCACCATCGCACTCGGCAGCCTCGCCGTCGCCCAGCGTCTGCGTCCCGCACCGTCCCCGGACGCGGGGGACGACTCGCCGCACCCGGCCCTCTCCAGCATCGGCGCGGGCCTGCTCTCCGGTTTCGTGCTGCTCACCGGATTCCTGGTGGCCACGGGCTGGGCGGCACGCACTACCGCCGTCGTCCCGCCGGCCGGCCTGTACTTCGCCGACGGTGCCGCCGCCATCGCGGTGCTGCTCTACCCGTCGCTCGCCGCACTGCCGTTCACCGCCCGGCACGCCACCGCGGTGGCCTTCTTCGGGGCACTCGTGGGCTACACCCTCTCGCTGGCGATCCAGCTGCGGCCGTAGCACCTCGACGGTGCAGCCCGGCCGTGCCCGACCGTGCCCGTCGTACCGAGCCCGTCGACCGGGCTCGGTACGACGGGCCGGGTACGGGTGTCCGACCGCGTCCGGTAGCCGCACGGCCGACACGCCTGCGGCTGCCGGCCCGGCCGAGGAGCCGGCGGCGGCATAGCCTGGAAGCCCGGGAGAGGGCGGACGGTATGCCGCAGAAGGAAGTTCCGGCGGCGGGTGCGCTGCTGCACGCCCGGATCGTCGAGCAGACCGAGGTGCTGGCCGGCCTGGAACCGGAGGTGCGGGCGGACGCGCCGGACGCCGTCCACCGGATGCGCGTCGCCTGTCGGCGGCTGCGCGCCGCGCTGCGCCCGTACGGTTCGCCGCTCGCCGGGACGGGGCGCGAACTGCGCTGGCTCGGCGGCTGTCTCGGACAGGCCAGGGACACCGAGGTGCTCGGTGAGCTGCTGGTCGCCCAGGCGCGCGGACTCCCGGCCGAGTGCGAGCCCGAGGCGCTGGCGCAGGTGCTCGCCGCCTGGTCGCGCGAGCGGTACCGCGCCGCCTGGCCCGCGGTGACGGCCGCCCTGGACAGCCCGCGCCACGCGGCACTGCTCGCCGACCTGCGGGAGCTGGCGCAGCGGCCGCCGTCCGCCGCCGGCCTGCCCGCGCTCGGTGAGCTGGCCCGGCGGGAGCAGCGCCGTACCACCGCCAGGCTCAAGGCGGCCCGGCGGGCGGCCCCCGGCGAGGAGACCGACCGGGCGCTGCACGAGGCGCGGAAGGCCGCGAAGTGGGCCAGGTACGCGGGGGAGACGGCCGGCGGGCCGGGGGCGGCCTTCACCGCCCGGATGAAGGCGTTGCAGGAGCTGCTCGGCGCGCACCAGGACAGTGTGGTGGCGCGCGCCGCGCTGCGGGAGCTGGCCGTCGGGGCCGACGCCTGGCGGGCGTTCGGCTACGGGGTGCTGTACGGCGGTCAGCTGGTGGTGGCCGAACGGGCGCGGGAGCGGCTGCCGGAGGTCTGGAAGCAGGCCCGCAGGCCGCCGGGGTTCGAGTAGGCCCGGCCCCCGCAGGAGACGTGCTGCCGGGCCGGTCGCGGAGCTGCGCGGTGGTCCGCGCCGCTGCTCAGGGGGTGGGCGGGATGGTGGTGAGGCCGGCGGAGTGGGCGGCGTCGGCGAGCAGCCGGCGCAGCATGGCCGTGGTCAGCCGGCCGGTGTTGGTGTTGCGGGGGCTGACGTGGTAGCAGCCGAAGAGTTCCAGCGGCGCGCCCCCGTCGGCGGCCGGGAGCAGTACCCGTGCCCCGTGCCCGAACACGGGGCGTGGCCGGGGCGGCTGCCACCCGGCGCCGGCGAGCGCGGGCAGCAGTGCCTGCCAGGCGAAGCCGCCGAGTGCGACCACGGACCGCACGGTCGGCCGCAGGTAGCCCAGTTCGCGCTCCAGCCACGGACGGCAGGTGTCCCGCTCGGTGACGGACGGCTTGTTGTCGGGCGGTGCGCAGCGCACCGGGTCGGTGATCCGGACGCCGTACAGTTCCAGGCCGTCGTCGCGGCTGACGGCGGTCGGCCGGGAGGCCAGGCCGAGGTCGTACAGGGCCGCGTAGAGCAGGTCGCCGGAGGGGTCGCCGGTGAAGATCCGGCCGGTCCGGTTGGCGCCGTGTGCGGCCGGGGCGAGACCGACCAGGACGAGTGCGGCGTCCGGCGGGCCGAAGCCGGGGATCGGCCGGGCCCAGTAGTCCCAGTCCCGGTACGAGCGGCGCTTGGTCCGTGCCGCCTCCTCGCGCCAGTCGACCAGGCGCGGGCAGGCCCGGCAGTGGGTGACCGCCGAGTCCAGCTCGGCGAGGCTGCGCACGGTGTCCGCCGGGTGGCAGGGGGGCGGCGGGGGTGGCGGCGGGGGTGCGGCGGCGCTCATGCGGCGAATCCTAGGCGGACCGCGGTGATCGCGGAGGGCCTTGGCGGAGTAGCGTGGAATGGGGTCGGCGCGGAGTCGGGTGGCCGAGGTGACGGCGATGCTCATTGTTGACGCGATTCTGGGTGCGGCCGGTCTGTTGGGCGTGTGGGCGGGGCTCAGTGTCCGGGTCGTGCAGCAGTTCCAGCGCGGTGTGGTGTTCCGGTTCGGCCGGGTGCGCGAGCAGATCAGGCAGCCCGGTCTGGTGGTGCTGATGCCGGTGGCGGACCGGATGAGCAAGGTGAACGTGCAGATCGTCACCATGCCGATCCCGGCCCAGGAGGGCATCACCCGGGACAACGTCACGGTGCGGGTGGACGCCGTCGTCTACTTCAAGGTCGTCGACCCGGTGCGGGCGGCCGTCAACGTGCAGGACTACCAGTTCGCGATCTCCCAGGTCGCCCAGACCTCACTGCGTTCGATCATCGGCAAGAGCGAGCTGGACGACCTGCTGGCCAACCGCGAGCCGATCAACCAGGGGCTGGAACTGATGCTCGACAGCCCGGCGCTGGGCTGGGGCATCCAGATCGACCGGGTGGAGATCAAGGATGTCGCCCTGCCCGAGTCGATGAAGCGCTCGATGTCCCGGCAGGCGGAGGCCGAGCGCGAGCGGCGGGCCCGGATCATCACGGCGGACGGCGAGTACCAGGCCTCCGCCCGGCTCTCCGAGGCCGCCACGATCATGAGCAGGGCACCGGCCGCGCTGCAACTGCGGCTGTTGCAGACGGTGGTGGAGGTCGCGGCGGAGAAGAACTCGACTCTCGTCCTGCCCTTCCCGGTGGAACTGCTGCGTTTCCTGGACAACGCGAGCAGGACCGGTGGCGGGACCGCAGCAGGGGGCGGGGAGGAGAAGGGCGGCGGCACGGCGGCCGCTGGGCCCGAGCCGTCGGCGCCGCTGCCCGGGGTGCGCGGGGTGGAACAGCTGGAACTGCCGTCGCTGGACGAGGTCCTCGCGCACGCTCCGGTGCCGGACGTGGCGCCGGAGGTGGCGCCGGACGGTCCGTCGAAGGAGCTGCCGAAGGACGGCGCCGATCCCGGTGGCGGCGCCGGACGGCCCGGACCAGGATGGAGTAACGGGGCTGTGCACTCACGGCAGGAGGCCGGACAATGACCACCGCAAAAGACATCATGCACTCCGGTGCGGAATGCGTCCGGGAGCACGAGACCCTCGCCGAGGCGGCCCGGATCATGAAGGAACGCGACGTCGGCGCGTTGCCGATCTGCGGGGAGAACCAGAAGCTGCTGGGCATCCTCACCGATCGCGACATCGTCCTGCGGTGTGTCGCCGCCGGCCTGGACCCGGCCGGCACCACCGCAGGTCAACTCGCCCTGGGACGGCCCCTGGTGGTGGAGGCGGACGAGGACGTCGAACAGGTGCTGGAGATGATGGAGGAGCACCGGGTCCGCCGCCTGCCGGTGATCAACCACCCCGAGCACAAGCTGGTCGGCATGATCAGTGAGGCCGACATCGCCCGGGGGCTGCCGCAGGAGCGGGTGGCCGAGTTCGTCTCGGCGGTCTGCGGCGAGAAGGTCTGACCACGACGGAGAAGGTCTCGCTGCAGCCGGGCAGGTACGACCGCGGCGGAGCGGGGGAGAGGGTGCGACCGGTGCGGAGCGGGTGTCCGTGTGGTCGGGCACCCGTTCCGCGTGCGGGGGTCAGATCCTGGCGAGGAAGGCGTCCGCGATCGCCTGGTATCCCGTGTCGTCGGCGTGGATGTCGCCCCGCGCCATGTTGGTCCACTGCATGACCCGCGCCACGTTCAACGGCAGTCGCCGGCCGTTCCACGGCACCAGCGGGAGGAACGAGTCGGTGGCGAAGGCACCCGCCACGTCGACGGTCGGTACCCCGTGGGCGGCGTCGGTGGCGCCGATCGCCGCGTTCAGGACGTTCACCAGCGCCACCGAGAGGGCCGCCTGCGCGCGGCCCTGACTGTCCGTCAGCCAGGCTGCCAGGAACGGGTCGTAGAGGTTCATGCCGAGTATCCGGGTGTGCGGGCCGGCGGCCTCCTTGAGCCGGTCGAGGATGACGTCGAGGCCCCGGGCGGCCGTGCCGACACCGGTCAGCGCGCAGGGCACGTCGACCTTGCCGCCGGTGAGGCAGCCGTCCACGTCGTTGGCGCCGATGTCCAGGGTCACCAGCACCCGGTCGCCGTGATGCCCGCGCAGGAAGTCCACCGCGGCCGAGAGCTGCGGGTCGGCGTAGGGGTGCGGGTACGGGCAGCCGCCGTCGATCATCGTCCCGGTAGTCTCGCCGGGGCAGCCGAGGTCGACGAAGTCGAAGGGCAGGCCCGAGGCGGACGCCCGGGCGCCGAGGGTGCGGGCGATGTCCTGGGCGTAGCCGCGGCCGGTGACGTGGCCGCCGTCCGGCAGCGACTGGTAGCCGGCCGCCAGCGAGTCGCCAAGTGCCAGGTAGTAGGTCGGAGTTGCGGAGCGGGACGGAGCCGCTCCGGTTGCCGCGGAGGCCGGTCCACCGGCCCCGAACAGCGTGGCGGCGGCCAGGGCGGCGGCCGGCAGGGCGAGTCGAAGGCGGTGCGAGAGGTGGCGGGGGAGCAGGTGTCTGCGCATGGACAACCCTCCAGCGGGGCCCGGTGATTGGGTCCCGTGAGGCTACTGCGTGGCACTCGCGCCTGTGTAGGGCCCCGACCGAACCGGGGCCGCCGCGCCGTCCTGCTCGGTGAGCCGGGCGGGGCCCGGTAGGCGCGGCCGAGCAGGGCCGACCGGACGGCCGGCAGCGGTGCGGCCGGGGGATCCGGGTCCGGGGGGACCCCGAGTCGGCCGACCTCCCGCAGCAGGGCCTCGATCTGCTCGGCCGGGCGTCGGGAAGCGCGAGCCGGGTGATCACCTGAAGGCCCTGGAGCTCGGCCGAGCGCGCCGGTCGGTCGGCGGTGAGCAGGGCCCGCAGGCCGCGAGCTCGAACGACCGACCGGGCTGCCCGGCCTGGACGGTCACCCTCAGCAGTCCGGCGCGGTGCGGGCGGATTGCGGTGCGGTGCCCGGTGCGGGCGTCGGTGATGTGCAACGGCGGGCTCCCAGGCCGGGGCAGGACCTCAGAAGGTGAGGGTCTGGCCCGGGACGGACGCCTGCTTCCTGGTGTAGGCGACGCCGTGCACCTTGAGGCCGGCCGGGTCGAGGAGGGTGATCATCCCGCCGTCCCCGCCCAGCCGGAAGCCGTTCATGGCCGGGAGGGTGGTGGAGGTGCCCGGTTGGAGCTCGGTGCCGGACAGCGGCAGCAGGTTCTTCTGCTGGTCGCTGAGGTGCCATCCCTGGAGGTTGACCGGCGCGGCCGAGGTGTTGACCAGGGTGACCGTCTCGGCGGCCGGGGCGAGCGGGTTGACCAGTGCGGCCGAGATCCGCACCGGCTCCTGGTGCGGGGCGGTGGGACGGGCGGGGGCGAGGGCATGGCCGGTGGTGTCGTCGGTGTGCCAGGACTGGGACTGGAAGGCCAGGAAGATTGCGACCCAGCGGTTCTCCGAGGCCACGTGCAGCAGCAGACCGCCGTCCTGCCAGACGCCGTCGTCGTTGGCGTGCGCCGCGTCGTTGCCCTGGTTCATGTGGATGTCGTGGACGCCGTTTCCGGGCTGGAAGTCGAACACCTTGTCGCCGGCGTCGGTGGGCCAGCGCTGGCCGAAAACGTAGAGGCCGATGGTCTGGTCGGCGATGGCACGCTGGATGTAGTGGTCGAGCAGGTCCTCCAGGTCGTTGTTGAGGCCGGGGACGTCGGGCGGGAGGACGCGCATGGCGGCCGGGTCGAAGAGGTTCCCGCGGATGAAGTCGACGCAGGCCGTGCCCGGCCGGGACGGCTCAGGGTGCCAGCCACTGCCGGCCGGAGGAAGCAGCTGCGTCAGCGGGTGGTGGAAGTCGTCGATGGTGACGTACAGCAGGTTCGGCGGCGTGTCCTGGGACCTGACGTTCACGGCGATCCGGTAGTCGGTGCCGGCGTCGTCGCGTACGTGGATCTGGTAGTGCGGCGTCGAAACCTTCGCTGCCTCGCGCGTGCTCTCGACGGCTCTGGCGGCGAGCACGCCGTAGTTGATCAGGGGCATCTCTCGTCCTCTCGGCTGGGTGTGCGGGTGACGGTGACCCGGATTGCCTCCCGTTATCGCCGATCGGCGGCTGGGCGGGGCGGAGGACCACGCGGTGTTCACCCACATGCCGTCCGACGGCGAGTCATGAGCGCCTGGGTTGCGCCGTCCCGGCGACGGGGCCTCCCGGCGACCCGGCCCGGCGGGCAGCGCGCCGCCGCGCGTGCGTGAACGAGTCGTCCGCGCTCGGAACTCTGTTCAAAGTTCAAAGTTCAAAGGGAAGCGTGATGGCACGGACGAAGAAGGCGCGGCCGGTGGAACCTGTGGTGATCGTGGTTCAGGGGAACCACACCACCGGCAACCACTTCCGCTCCGGGCGGGCGTACGGGGCCAACGTCGCGACCGGCCAGCCGTCCCCGCTGTCCGGGGACAACCCGCCGCGCGACCAGCCGCCACCGGTGTGGGATCTGCCCTCGCTACCGGGCCGCGCCGAGGACCGTGGGCTGAGCTGGAAGGCGTACACCGGTCCGGGGCGCGGTTCCCGGTCCGGGACCGGGCGTACGGTCCCGGCGGACGGGTTCTGGTGTGCGGGTTCTGGCGTGCGGCGCCGTGCTGTCGTACGGTCGGTCGTTGTGATCCTCGATCAGGCGCAGGTGAACCGGCTCTTCCTGCCCGAGACCTATGCCGAGGGTGTGCCGTACGGGCTCTTCCGGGAGCTGCGCTCCACCGCGCCGGTCTGCCGGGTCGAGGAGCCGCCCGTCGGCAACTGGCCCGCCGGGCCCGGCTACTGGGCCGTGCTGCGGCATGCCGACGTCAAGTACGTGCTGCGCACCCCGGAGCTGTTCTCCTCGCACCTGGGTGCGACCCAGATCCGCGACCCCGACTCCGCGGCGGACCTGGACTTCGCCCGGACGATGATGCTCAACCAGGACCCGCCCGACCACTCCCGGCTGCGCCGGATCGTCGCCGGGGCCTTCACACCGCGTGCCGTCCGCGAGCTGACCACCGCGATCGAGCGCCGGGCCGGGGAACTGGTCGACGCCGTGCGGCCGTTGGGCGAGGCGGACTTCGTGCAGCTGGCGGCCGACCTGCCGGTGTGGACGCTGGCCCGGATGATGGGCGTGCCCGAGCAGGACCGGCAGTTGCTGGTGGACTGGGCGAACCGGGTGATCGGCTACCAGGACGCCGAGTACGCCCACTCCAGCACCGCGGACCCCGCCCGGCTGTCCGAGGCGGGTCGTGCGGCACTCGCCCACCGCCCCGCCACCCTGACCTCCCCGGACGGCCGGCCGGTCAACCCGCGCTCGCGGGCCGCTCTCGCCGACATGTTCGCCTACGCCCACGCCCTGGCCGAACGGCCCGCCCCCGGCAGCGTGTTGGCCCGGATGAGGGAGGGCGGGCTGGGCGTCGAGGAGTTCGAGACGATGTTCTTCCTCTTCGCGGTGGCCGGCAACGAGACCTTGCGCAACGGCCTGCCCGGCGGCCTGGCGACCCTGCTCGCCCACCCCGACCAGTACCGGCTGCTGTGCGGCCGGCCGGAGCTCACCGCCTCAGCGGTCGAGGAGATGCTGCGGTTCTGGCCGCCCGTGCTGGACTTCCGGCGCACCGCCACCCGGGACGTGGAGCTGGCCGGGCGGCTGATCCGGCGCGGCGACAAGGTGGTGGTCCACCACGCCTCCGCCAACCGCGACGAGGCGGTCTTCCCGGACCCGGACCGCTTCGACATCACGCGTACGCCGAACGACCACCTCGGGTTCGGCGACGGTCCGCACTTCTGCCTCGGGGCGCAACTCGCCAGGATGCAGATGAGAGTGATGATCCGTCATGTGGTCGAAGGACTGCCCGGGTTGGAGGTCGCCGTCGGTGGACCGCTGCCGCGACTGGTCTCCAACTTCCAGAACGGGCTCAAGACTCTGCCGATCCGCTGGAGGCCGGGAGGCGGGTAGGAGGGGAGGGACGGGGTCAGGGCGGGAGGGACGGGGTCAGGAGGCGGAGCCTCCTACCCGAGGGAGTCCTGGTAGAGGTTCCTGGCGAGGTCGGTGTCGACTGCCGGGTGTGGATCGTTGTCGAGGTTCCCGCTGATGCCCGCCACGAAGGTGTCGATGTCGCGGCCGGTGAAGCCGCGGTCGGCGAGGGTGCCACCGAGGCCGCCCGTCTCGATGACCGACTGGACGGCCCGGCCGACGTCCCGGTGGCCGAGCGCGTCGGCGACCGCGTCGAACGCGTCCTGTGCGTGGGGGTAGGCGCTGCGCAGCCAGGCGGGGTACAGCAGTGCCAGGCCCTGGCCGTGGGAGACCTCGATCCGCGGCACCGCGCCCATCGCCTGCTGGAGGCGGTGCGGCAGGCAGGTGCTGACGGTCGCCACGTTGACCCCGCCGAGCAGGGCCGCCAGGGCCATGTCCTCGCGCACCTGCGGATCGGCCGTCCCGCCGGCGATGCGCGGGAAGTTGTCCCTGATCAGGGTGAGGGCACGGCGGGAGTACGCCCTGCTCTGCTCGGTCGCGCGGACCGCGACGGCGCCCTCGACGGCGTGCGCGAGGGCGTCGAACCCGCTCTCCACCGCGAGCGCGGTCGGCAGCGGCTCGGTGAGGTCGGGATCGACGACGGCGATCCGGGGTGCCACGTCGTCACCGCGGATCCCGGACTTGAAGTTGCGGACCACGTCGGTGACGATCGCCCCCTTGGTGACCTCGGAGCCGCTGCCCGAGGTCGTCGGCACGGCGACGATCGGCAGGGCGGCGCCGGAGACCGGCAGCGTCAGCCCGATCAGGTCGCGCACGGTGTCGGCGCCGGCGGTCACCGCGACGGCCTTCGCCGCGTCGATGGCGCTGCCGCCGCCCAGGCCGACCACCAGGTCGCAGGAGTTCGACCGGGCCAGCGCCACCGCCTCGTCGATCTCGTCGGAGCGGGGGTTGGCACTGGCCCGGTCGAAGACCGTGACCGCGACGCCCGCCGCCGTCAGCGCGGCCACCGCCCGGTCCAGGTAGCCGTGGCGCCGCATCGCGGAGCGTCCGCAGACCAGCAGGGCGTGCCCGCCCAGCGGCGCGGCCAGCCGGCCGAGCCGGTCGAGGGTGCCGCGTCCGAAGACCACCCGGGTGGAGACCGGGAGGTCGAGGTCGGTGCCGACGTCCGGGCCGGTGGTCGGGTCAGAGGTCATGGTGTCCGGCTCCTCGCCGCTCGTTGTCCTTCAGGGCCTCGAACACCGCGCAGGTGCCCTCGGCCAGGTACTGGAGTGCCGAACCGCCGCCGGTGGACCGCGGCCCGTTCCAGGGCAGTTCGGCCACGGTGTCCCCGCCCAGCAGGAGGGTGCCCGCCTCGCGGCCCGAGCGTGCCCCGAGGACGGCCGCGGCGGCGTGGTGGTTGCCCTCCGCGTACCGTCCAGGGGTCCCCGCGACCACCACGCGGTCGGCGCGGCTGAGCAGGTCGAGCGCCCAGGGCTCGACCTCGAAGTCGACCACCGCGCAGTCGTCCGGGACACCCTGCTCGACCGTGACCCGCCGCAGGGTGCCGTCCGGGCCGGCCACCACGAGGGTGCTCGGGAGGTGGATCCTGGCCCCGCCGTCCTGCGCCAGCACGGTGCGGGCGACCTCGGCGCACCGCTCGGGCGCGCTGCCCAGCTCGGACCGGCCGATCCGGTGGCCGGCCGCCGCCAGCAGGGTGTTGAGCACCACCCCGCCGGGGATCACCAGGTCGTAGCTGCGGCTCAGACTGGCGAGGCCGATGACGGTCTTCTCCGGCTTCACCCCGCCGAGCACCGCCGCTGAGTACCCGGCGGCCCCGGCGGCCCGGCCCGGCCCGGCCGCCCAGGGGTCGAGCGCGGCCGCCTCCTCGACCAGGCCGGCGGTCGCGTACCCGGGCAGGTGGTTGAGCAGGCCGGTGTTGGAGGCGTGCCGCCGGTGCGCCTTGGAGAAGCCGCCGATGGCCACCCGGTCGCCCAAGCCGCTGAGCGCACGGGAGAGTTCGCCGTCCTCGCGCTCCTCGCCCGGGTTCAGCCGGGTGTTCCCGAACAGGGCGATCTCGCCGTCCTGGAGACCCTCGGACCGGGCCCGCGCCCAGGCCGAGGCGTTCTCCGGCAGGTAGCGGACCCGCTGCCCGAGCTGTCGGCCGAGGTACTCGGCGATGTACTCGAGGTGGCGGGCGGTGCCGTCCTTGGCGCTGCCCTGGTGGCTGAGCAGCGCGACCCGGGCCCCGGCGGCGGACAGCCGCCGCAGGTCCGCCAGTTCGGTGTCGATCCGGCCGGTGTCGGCCAGCGCCGGACCGACGTTGAACCCGGCCGAGTAGATCCAGCGCTCGCCGGGCGCGGGCCGGTGCTCGGAGAGCAGCCGCATCGCTCTCACAGCCCGTAGTGGCCCAGGCCGGCCCGCTCGTCCAGCCCGAACATCACGTTCATGTTCTGGATCGCCGAACCGGCGGCCCCCTTCACCAGGTTGTCGCTCACCGCCACCACCTTGGCGAAGCCCCGGACCGGGTCGTAGTCCACCCCGAGGTGGCAGAAGTTGGAGCCGACCACCGCGTTCAGGCTCGGGTAGACGCCGTACTCCTTGGCGTTGATCTTGCCCTTCTTGGCGAAGGAGTTGACCCGGACGAAGTGCTCACCGGCGTAGTGGCGTTCGTAGAGGTCCAGCAGCCGCGACCGGTCGACCTCGGCCCGGGCCTCGGGCCGCACCGCCACGCTGGCCTGGACGTAGATGCCGCGGACGAAGTTGCCGTGGGCGGTGGTCATGTCGACGCACAGCTCCCGCCCGGCCAGCGGCGCCAGGTGGGTCTCCAGCTCCGGGCCGTGCCGGTGCCCCTCCAGGCTGTACGGCAGCATGGAGCCGAACGCCTCGGCGTGCATCACCTCGGTGACCGGCTTGCTGCCCGCGCCGGAGGTGCCGTTGACCGCCGCGAGGTGGATCGCGGTGTCCAGGTCCGCCAGCCCGGAGGCCAGCAGGGGCGCGAGTCCGAGCACGGCGGTGATCGCGTAGCAGCCCGGGTTGGCCACCAGCCGCGCGGCGGCGACCTGTTCGCGGTGCAGCTCGGTGATCCCGTACACCGCCTCGGGCAGCAGCTGCGGGCTGGCGTGCGGCTCGCCGTACACCGCCGCGTACCGCTCGGGGTCGTTGAACCGGAAGTCGGCGCTGACGTCGATCACCTTCACGCCGCGCTCCAGGAAGAACGGCGCCGACCGCATCGCCTCACCGGACGGGGTGCAGAAGAACACCACGTCGAGCTCGTCGGCGCGCTCCTGGAGCTGTTCCACCGTCACGAACCGCAGCCCGCTGCCGAGCAGGTTCGGGTGGACCCGTTCGAGCTCCTCGCCGTTGCGGGCGGTCGGGACGATGGTGTCGACGGCGGGGTGGTTCAGCAGGAGCCGGCACAGCTCGCCCCCTGCGTGGCCGGTGCCCCCGACGATTCCGATGTGGAGAGTCATGCGTCACCTCGCGGAGTAATGATGATCTTGCCGGTGGCCGGTTCGCCCGCCGCCATCAGGCGCATGGCGGCGTCGGCGTCGGACAGGTCGAAACGGTGGGTGACCATGGGCATCGGGTCGATCGTGCCCTCGGCCAGCCAGGAGATCACGGCGCGGAAGTCCTCGGCGGTGGACAGCGAGGAGCCGACCACCTGGACCTCCTTGCCCACCAGGGCGTTCACCGCCACCGTGGGCGGACGGTCGAAGAAGCTCACCACCACCACGGTGCCGCCGGGCCGGACCGCCCGCACCGCCTCGTCGACCGCGCCCGGGTGGCTCGACGCGACCATCACCACGTCGGCCTCGGATGCCGCCCCGGCCGCCCCGGCGCCGTCGGC
Source organism: Kitasatospora sp. NPDC056138 (assembly GCF_042264695.1). Lineage (NCBI taxonomy): Bacteria > Bacillati > Actinomycetota > Actinomycetes > Kitasatosporales > Streptomycetaceae > Kitasatospora > Kitasatospora sp. NPDC056138. The sequence continues at coordinate 36,357 of NZ_JBHJVK010000017.1, forward strand.
CAGTACGTCCAGGTAGCCGTCCGCACCCAGCGCCGTCGCCCGCAGGCCCTTCTCCGGCCCGAGGTCGGAGCAGATCACCCGGCCGTACCCGAGCCGGCGGGCCGCGATCAGGCAGCCGAGACCGATGTTCCCCGCGCCGATGACGCGCAGCGTCCGGCCCTGCGCGGGGCCGGCCAGGTTGACCGCGTGGACGGCGATCGACAGCGGCTCCACCAGCGCCCCGAGCACCGGCTCGGTGCCGGCGGGCAGCTTGAAGGCCATGTTCGGCCGGAGCGTCACGTACTCCGCGAAGGAGCCGTCCCACCCGAGGTGGCACAGGTTCCGCTTGTCACCGCAGAGGTTGGTGCGCCCCTGACGGCACATCGCACAGCTCCCGCAGTGCGAGTAGGCCGCGGCACACACCAGGTCCCCGGCCGCGAACCCGCCGGCCGCCCGTTCGACCGTCCCGCACAGCTCGTGTCCGAGCACGGTCGGCGCGGTCTTGTACGGGTGGGCCCCCCGGAAGGTCGCCAGGTCCGAGCCGCAGATCCCGGTGGCCAGCACCCGGACCAGGAGCTCGTCCTCGGCGACCGCCGGAAGCGGGGTGCGCCGGGACTCGATGCGGCCGTAGTCGGCCAGCACCGCGCTGTTCATCAACATGTGTTCGCGACCTCCCGGCCGGCCAGGGCGGCGTTCACCGAGTCGACCAGGATCCGTCCGATCCGGGCCTGCGAGTCCGCCGACATCGCCCCGATGTGCGGGGTGATCACTACGTTGTCCAGCTCGCTCAGCCGGTTCGGCTGCCCCTCGCGGGCGACCACGTCCAGGCCCGCGCCGGCGATCCCGCCGCCCGCGAGCGCCTCGTAGAGCGCGTCCTCGTCGACCACCAGGCCCCGGGAGACGTTGACCAGGAGGCTGGTCGGCTTCATCACGGCCAGGGCCGCGGCGTCGATCAGGTGGTGCGTCTGCTCGGTCAGCGGCACGGCCAGGCACACCACGTCGGCGGCCGGCAGCAGCTGGTCCAGGGTGACCATCTCGTAGCCGTGCAGTTCCAGCTCCCGGCGCCGCTCCTCGGTGGCCCGGTCGACGTCGACCAGGACCCGCATGCCGAGGGCCCGGCCCAGCGCCGCGATCCGCGATCCGATCCGGCCGAGACCGACCAGTCCGAGGGTCTTGCCGGCCAGCTCCGCGCCGGACAGCGCGGACTTGTTCCATACGCCCTGCCGGACCTGGCGGTCGGCCAGGGCGATGTGCCGCCCGACCGTGAGCATCAGCCCGAGCGCCAGCTCGGCGACCGCCGGGGCGGACACCGCGGGGATGTTGAAGGTGGTCACGCCGGCCGCCTTGGCCGCCGCCAGGTCGATGTTGTCCACGCCGGAGCCGGCCCGGGCGATCACCTTGAGCCGGTTCGCCGCGGCGATCACCTCGGCGTCGAGCCGCACCCCGCTGCGCAGCACGACCACCTCCTTGTCGCGCACCAGCCGGACCAGCTCCTCGGCCGGCGGGCGCAGCGCGACGGTCACCTCGTGCCGCCGCTGGAGCTCCTCCAGCGCCCCCTGGTGGATCGGGTCGACCACCAGGATCCGGGCGCGCGGGGCGGCGGCCTCGGCGGCGAGCTCGGCCAGCGCGCGCCGGTCGAGCTTCCCGGACGAGGTCAGCGGGAGCGCGTCCACCCGGTGGAACCGGTTGGGCACCAGCTGGCCGGGCATCGTCGTGCGGGCGTGCCGGCGCAGCGCGGCGACGTCGAGGGTGCCGGCGACGGCCGGTACCACCAGGGCGGTCAGCAGGTCGTTGCCGGCGCTGTCCCGGGTGACCAGTGCGGCCGCGTCCGAGACCTGCGCGGCGGCCCGCAGGCCGGCCTCCACCTCGCCGAGCTCGACCCGGTGGCCGCGCAGCTTGACCTGCTGGTCGTTGCGGCCGAGGTAGGCGAGCTGCCCGTCGGGCAGCCGGCGGGCCAGGTCGCCGGTGCGGTACAGCCGGCGCCCGTCGAGCGTGCGGAACCGGTCGGCGCTGAGCTCGGGCCGGTTCAGGTAGCCGGTGGCGACCCCCTCGCCCGCCACCCACATCTCGCCGACCGCACCGTCCTCGACCAGCCGCAGCTCGTCGTCGCGCAGTTCGACGGACAGGTGCGGCAGCGGGTGGCCGATCGGCGACCGGACCTCCCCTGCCAGGTCCTCGGGCGTGAGCCGCTTGTACGTGGCGTGCACGGTGATCTCGGTGATGCCGTACATGTTGACCATCTCGGGCGCGGCCCCGGGGACCGCGGCGAGGAAGGCGCGCACCACGTCGAGGTCGACGCTCTCGCCGCCGAAGACCACGTACCGCAGCGGCAGCGCCGCGGCGCCGGAGTCGGCGTACTCGCGGGCCAGGTAGCGGAACGCGGAGGGCACCTGGTTGAGCACCGTGACGCGCTCGTCGCGCAGCAGCCGCAGGAACTCCTCGGGCGCCTGGGCGGTCTCGGCGGGCACCACGACCGCAGTCGCGCCGCACGCCCAGGCACCCCAGAGCTCCCAGACCGAGAAGTCGAACGCGGCCGAGTGGAACAGGGTCCAGCGGTCGCTGTCGTCGACGTCGAACAACGGCAGGGTGGCCCGCAGCAGCGCGAGCACGTTGCCGTGGGTGACCACGCAGCCCTTGGGCAGGCCGGTGGACCCGGAGGTGTAGATCACGTAGGCCGGGTCGTCCGGTCCCGGCGCTGCCGGTGCCTGGACCTTGGCGGGCGGCGTGGCGGCCGGGTCGATCACCGGGAGCGAGTCCAGCCCGCAGGCCGCCGCCCGCTCGGGGGCGGCGACCAGGGCCGCGAGGCCGGCGTCCTCGGCCATGTAGGCGAGTCGCTCCGCCGGGTAGGACGGGTCGAGCGGTACGTAGGCCGCCCCGGCCTTCAGCACGCCGAGGATCCAGGCCGGCGCCTGGTGGGAGCGCTCCAGCAGCACTCCCACCAGGTCGCCGCGGCCGATGCCGGCCGCGCCGAGCAGCGCGGCGACGGCCTCGGCGGACCGGTCGAGCTCGGCGTAGCCGACCTCGTGGCCGCCGCCGGCGACCGCGGGCGCGTCCCCGCGGTCACCGGCCACCCGGGCGAACAGCTCGGGCAGCGAACCGACGTCCATCGGCAGTTCACTCACCGCCATAGTTGCCACCGACCGCCATCACGTCGCCCTGGTCGACGGGCTTGTAGTAGTCCGTGGGGTGGGCCTTGGGGCCGAAGTCGCCGAACATCCGCCGCAGGCGCGGGGACATCCGGTCCAGCACCTCGGCGGGCTGCTGGAGGTAGTCGTGCGGGCGGTGCCACAGGTGCCCGTAGCGCAGGATGAAGGTCTTGCGCTCCTGGGTCTTGTTCGGAGCCACGGCGTGCCACAGCGAGTACGGGAACAGCAGCACGTCGCCGGGGGCCGCCTTGACCTCGACGGCCTCCTCGGGGAGCTCGCCGCGGCGCAGCGGCTCGTCCAGCTCCTCGATGTAGCAGAGCGCGGTCTGGTCGGTCGGCACCCGGCGGTGGCTGCCGGGGACGAGCAGGAAGTTGCCGCTGTCGGACTGGGTGACGTCGGTGAAGAAGACCTGCGCCTTGATCTGGAGGCTGGGGCTGCCGTGGGCGAGCCGGACCCGCTGGAGGTACTCGCCGCCGTCGGTGTGCCAGTACTCCAGCGCCTCGTCCTGGAGCGAGCGGACGAATATCTCGGTGCCCAGGATCTGCACGCTGTTGGTCAGCAGCGTCATCAGCGGGCCGACCAGCTTGGGGTGGTCGAGGAAGTAGTCCATGCCGGCCGTGCGGGACACCGCGTCGCGCACCCGCACGGTGTGGCTGCGGTCGGTGAAGCTGGCGTGGTTCTCGATGGTGGGCGCGCCCTTGCCGACCACCTCGTCGATGACGGCGAGGCCGCGCTGCACCTCCTCGGGCGTGAACAGGCCCTTGAGGTGCAGGTACCCGTTCTGCTCGTAGCTCTCGAACTGCTCGTCGGTGAGCGGGGTCCAGTCCTGCTCCTGGTCGGTCTTCATGGTCGATTCGCGGATGGTCGCGATGTGCATGCCAGTGCCTTTCGTCAGCGGTGGGAGGCCGGGGCCGGGTTCGCCGTTCACGGGCGCAGCTCCGCGGCCCACCGGTGCAGCAGGGTGTCGACGGTGTTCCACAGCGCCAGCACGTCGGCGGCGGAGTACCAGTCGGTCTTGAACATGACCGACACGGTGATCCCGTCCTCGTCCTCGTCCCAGAAGGTGGCGATGGCGGCGTCGTGCCAGCCCACCGAGACCCGCAGCGGTGAGGTCCTGACCCCCGGGATGGCGATCTCGCCGACCGTCCGGCGCATGCCGATCGGGCGGGCGTTGAAGGTGACGTACGGGACCTTGGCCTGCCGGCCCACCGACTCCGGGTCCATCCGGTCGATCAGCGCCGGCCAGGGCAGGTCGCTGTCGTCCAGGGTGGTCAGGACCCGCTCGCGGAAGTGGTGCAGGTAGTCGCGCGCCACGGGGAACCGGCCGGGCTCGCTGGCCAGCACCGTCTTGCTGGCGAACCAGCCGGCGGTGTGGTGCAGGCCGGGCAGCTCCCGGTTGGCGGTGGACAGCGTGGTGGCGACCGTGGGCCGGTCGGAGAGCTGGAACAGCGCCTGGTGGAGCGCGGCGTGCATGAGGTTCAGCCCGGTCATCCGCAGCGGGCGGGCTGCCGCGGTCAGGTCACGGCAGAGCTGCTGCGGCAGCCGGCGGGTGAACTCCCCGTACTCCTCGTAGCGGATGTCCGAGGCGCCGGTGAACCCGTCGATCGGCATGGCCGGGATCGCGCCGATGCCCTCCAGCCGGGCGGCCACCCGGGTGAGCGCGGCCTGACCGGCCGCCGACTCGACGGCGAGGTTCTGCCGCCGCACGTACTCCTGGAACGGCAGCTCGATCGCCGGCAGGTCCGGCACCCGGGCGCCGGACTCCCGGCCGTAGAGCGCGGCGAGGTCCCGGATCAGGACGTTCAGCGACCAGCCGTCGCTGACCAGGTGCTCGGTGACCATGGCGAAGTAGGTCTCCTCCGGCGAACGGGGGAGCACCACCAGCCGGGACACCGGCCCGCTTTCCAGGTCGAACGGCTCGATCACGGCCGCGCGGACCGCCGCCAGGTCGTCGTCCTCGCTCGCGCCGGCCGCCAGCCGCACGATGTCCTGCGGCTCGGCCGATCCGACGTGCCACAGGGCCGCGTCGGTGTCGAACCCGCTCAGCAGCACCGGGTGGCGCTGCTGCATGGCGTGCCAGGCGCGGTTCAGCGCGTCGAGGTCCAGCGGTCCGTGGAGCTTCAGCGGCAGGGTGCTGTGGTGCGGGTTGAACACCCCGCGCTCGGCGTCCTCCCGGGTCTGGCCCAGCCGGTGGCGGTGGTTCCAGGAGGCCTGCAGGGTCTCACGCATGGTTCAACTCCCTCTCCGGGGCGAGCCGGACGACCGACGCCCCGTCATGGGCGCGGACTCCGCCGTCGGCCCGCAGCGGGCGCAGCAGCTGCTGGTCGGGGTCGCAGATGACCTCGACCAGTGCGGGCCCGGGTTCGGCCAGCACCGCGGCGATGTCGCCGTCGAGCGTGTCGACCCGGGTCAGCGTGCGGTAGGGGAGCCGGAACGCGGTGGCGACCGCCCGGAAGTCCAGGGTCTCGGGCTCCGGCAGCTCCGGGCCCTCGCACAGCGCGGCCGCCGACTCGCGGATGGAGGCGTAGCCGCCGTTGTTGAGGACGAACACCTTGATGTCCAGCCCGTACTGGCTGATGGTCGCCAGCTCCTGGATGTTCAGCTCGATCGCGCCGTCGCCGACGATCACCAGCACCTGGGCGTCGGGCTGCGCGAAGGCGGCGCCGACCGCCATCGGGACCGCCGCGCCCATGTTCAGGAACGCCGCCGAGGTGATCTCCCGCTGGGAGGCGGTGAACTCCAGGGTCTGGCCGGTCACGTAGTAGGCGCTGCCGGTGTCCACCACGAACACGTGGTCCGGTCCGGTCTGGGCCTCCAGCCGGTCGATGAACCGGTAGGAGTTGATGGGCGCGCCCGGCCGGCTCTCGCCGACCGTCGGGTGGGCCTCCTTGAGCCGGGTGCAGTCGGCCAGCCACTCCTGGTGGGTACCGGGGACGACCGCCGACGCGGCCTCCGCCTGCAGGGCCTCCACCAGCTGGCCGACGTCCATGCAGACCGGGAAGTCCACCCGGACGCCCTTCTTGGTCAGCTGCGAGGGGTCGATGTCGACCGCGACGACGGTGGCCTCCGGGTCGAAGGCATCGGCGTCCTCACCGACGAAGGCGGTGGACAGGCTGGAGCCGAGCGAGATCACCAGGTCCGAGCGGCCCATGATCAGCCCGGGGTAGAGCCGCCCGCGGATGCCGCCCTGGCCGAAGCAGTACGGCGAGTCGTAGGGCAGCAGGTCGGTGCCCAGCCTGGAGGTCACCACCGGGACCCCCAGCCGCTCGACCAGCTCGCGGAACGGCTTCACCGCGTCGGCCTGGCGGATGCCCTGTCCGGCCACGATCAGCGGCCGCTCGGCGGAGCGCAGCATGGTCATCAGCTGCCGGGCGGTCTGCCGGGCGCCGGCCCCGCGCGGCTCCCCGGTCGCGGGGAGGGCGCTCTGCAGGGTGTCCGGGTCGATCGCCGCGGCCTGCACGTCGAGCGGGATGTCCAGCCAGACCGGTCCCGGGCGGCCCTCCAGGGCGTGCCGGACCGCCTCGTCCAGGTGCACCTTGATGTCGGCGGCGCGCTCCACCACGGCGGAGTACTTGGTCATGCTGCGGGCGCTGTTCACCACGCCGAAGCCCTGGACGCCGAACGAGCGGGCGCCGTCGTCCATGTGCCGGGTCTCGACCTGGCCGGAGACGACCAGCACCGGGACGCCGTCGGCGTAGGCGTCGACCAGCCCGGCCAGCGCGTTCACCGCGCCGGGGCCGCTGGTCACCAGTGCCACCCCGAGACTGCCGGTCAGCTTCGCCGCGCCGGTCGCCATCAGTGCGGCCGCCGTCTCGTGCCGGGCGCAGATGCTCACCAGACCGGGCTGCTGGGTGAAGGCCTGGTCGAGGTGGATCGAGCCGGTCCCGGAGAGGCTGTAGCAGGTGCGGACTCCGAGGGCATGCAGGTAGGAGGCCACGTAGTCGGCCACGCGCACCGTCATGCCAGCCACTCCCTTACCCGCTTGGCGATGCCCTGGGCGGTCAGACCGAAGTGCTCGTAGAGGAACTCGGCCGGGCCGATGGGCGCGTACTCGTTCGGAACACCGATCTGGAGCACCGGCACCGGGTGGGTGCGCACCACGGTCTCGGCGACCGCGCCGCCGAGACCGCCGTTGAGCACGTGGTCCTCGGCCACCACGAGCCTGCCGGTCCGGGCGGCGGCCCGGCCGATCGCCTCCGCGTCGATCGGCTGGACGGAGCCCAGGTGCAGGACGCCGGCGCTCACGCCGTCGGCCGCGAGCAGGTCGGCGGCCTCCACCAGGCGGCCCGTGAGCAGGCCGGTGCCGACCAGGGTGACGTCGTCGCCCTCCCGCAGCTGCACCGAGCCGCCGTAGGCGAAGCCGTGGTCGGCGGGGAACAGCTCGGGCGTGTCCAGCTTGCTGACGATCCGGATGTAGACCGGCCCGTCGTGGGTCAGGGCCTCGCGCAGTGCGGCCACGGTGTCCACCGGGGTGGCCGGTGCCAGCACCGTCATCCGGGGGATGGCCCGCATCCAGGCGAGGTCCTCGACCGCGTGGTGGGTGCCGCCGAGCGCCCCGTACGCCAGGCCGCTGACGAAGCCGCAGAACACCACGTTGGCGTTGGTGTAGGCGGCGTTCTTGATCTGCTCCAGGGCCCGCGAGGTCATGAAGCAGGAGGCCGAGTAGACGAACGGGCGCAGGCCCGCGTTGGCCATGCCGATCGCGACGCCGACCAGGTTCTGCTCGGCGATGCCGACGTCCACGAAGCGGTCGGGCAGCTCGGACTGGAAGCCGAGGGCCGAGTGGGTCTCGGCCGAGTCGTTGTTGACGATGCAGATCCGCTCGTCGGTACGCGCCAGTTCGAGCAGCGCGGCCGAGAAGGCGGTGGCGCAGTCAGGCGTCGATGCCATGCTCAAGCTCCCGGAGTGCCTGGTCGAGAAGGTCGGGGGTCAGCCGGCGGCTGTGCCATTCGAGGTTGCGCTCCATGAAGGAGACGCCCTTGCCCTTGACGGTCGAGGCGATCACGCAGGTCGGCTTGGACTCCTCCAGCGGTGCCCCGTGGAAGACGTCCAGCAGCGCCTCGACGTCGTGGCCGTCGACGGTCCGCACGCCCCAGCCGAAGGAGCGCCACTTGTCCTCCAGCGGCTCCAGCGCGTTGATGTCCTCGGTGCTGGCGCCCTTCTGGGCGAGGTTGCGGTCGACGACCACCACCAGGCTGCTCAGCTTGCGGGACGCCGCCAGCATCGCGGCCTCCCAGTTGCTGCCCTCCTGGAGCTCGCCGTCACCGGTGAGCACGAAGGTGCGGCGCCCGGAGCCCTGCACCCGGGCGGCGAGCGCGGCGCCCGCGCCCAGCGACAGGCCGTGACCGAGCGAGCCGGTGTTGAACTCGATGCCCGGCACCCGGGTGGAGACCACCGTGCTCAGCCGGGAGTCGGCGCCGCCGTAGGTCGACAGCTCGGCCTCGGGCAGGATGCCCTTGAGGGCGAGCACGCTGTACATGGCGGCCGACGCATGGGCCTTGCTGAGGATGAAGCGGTCCCGGTCCGGGTCCTCGGGCCCGCCGCGCAGCACGCTGAAGTGCAGTGCGCAGAGGATGTCCATGGCGGAGAGGTCGGCTCCGATGTGGCCGGTACCGGCCGTGCTGACGGTGGTCAGCGCGAGTGCCCGGGCCCGTGCCGCCTGACGGCGCACCAGCGCCACGTCTTGCGACGACAAGAGTTGGTCCTTTCGGTGGGGAGGTGGGGGAACGCAGGCCGTCAGGCCGTGAACTCCTGCCACTGGTTGAGCCGCTGGAGCGCGAAGACGTCCTTGACCTCGGAGATGCTGTCCTCCAGGTGGGCCGAGTGGCCGGTCTGGTAGATCGAGCCGAGGGTGGTCCGCAGCGAGGTGATGGTGGCGCGCAGCCCCTGGTTGGCGTAGATGACGGCCGAGACGCCCGCGGCGTGGGCCTCGTCGGCGTGCCAGTCGGGGTACGTGGTGGGCACGACCACCACCGGGAGCCGGTTGTCCCACTGGTCGAGGAACTCGAGGACCTCGTCCTTGGTCGCCTTCTTCGAGTGCACCAGCACGGCGTCCGCGCCGGCGTCGGCGTAGGTGGCGCAGCGCTTGAGCGCCTCCTCGACGCCGAGTCCGCTGATCATGGCCTCGGTGCGGGCGATGACGAAGAAGTCCTCGCTGCGCTGGGCCTTCTTGGCGGTCTCGATCTTGTGGGCGAAGTCGCCCGCGTCGAGCAGGGTGTGGGCGGCCGCGGCGAAGCTGTTCATCTTCGGGAAGATCTTGTCTTCCATGCAGACCGCGGTGATGCCGGCCCGCTCGTACTCGGCGACCATGTAGGCGACGTTCATGCTGTTGCCGAAGCCGGTGTCGCAGTCGGCGACCACCGGGACGGTCAGCGCCTTCTGTATGTTGGCCGCCGCCTCCAGGTAGTCGGTCATGCTGAGGAGGCTGGCGTCCGGGAGGCACCGGGCGGCGGAGATCTCGAAGCTCGACGCCCAGACGGCCTGGAAGCCGACCTGTTCGGCGATCAGGCCGCCGAGCGCGGAGTGCGCTCCGGCGATCCGGGTGAGGGGGTGCTCCGCCATGACGCTGCGGAACGACGGGTAGCTGGGGTGAATGTTCAGACTCAACTGGCGTTCCTACGGTGAAGGAGTGGGGGTTGGGTGGGCCGGTAGCTCCGACGGAGTGTCACGGGCGAAGGCCCAGTGGGCGGTGAGGCCGGCGAGCAGGAACACGGTGGCCAGGATCAGCCAGCCGAAGGTGCCCATGCCGAGCGGGAGCATGATGACGAGCGCGGGTCCGAAGAACTGCTGGAGACCCCGGCCGAGGCCGAACACGCCCTGGTACTCGCCCATCCGGCCCTCGGGCGGGAGGGTGAAGGACAGTCCCCAGCCGCCGGCCGACTGGGCGAGCTCGCCCAGGGTCATCACGGCCGTCCCGGTGATGAGCAGTACGACGGCCCAGGTGGTGCCGGTGCCGTTGCCCGAGGCGGCGAACATGCCGCAGGCGAGCGCCATCAGCAGGCCGGACCGCAACAGCAGCCGGCCGGAGCCGGACACGGTGTCCGAGCCCTTGCTGGCGGCGACCTGGAGCAGCACCACCAGCACGGTGTTGACGATGGTCAGTGCCGCCACCAGGGCAACCGGCGCATGGGTCCGGTTGACGACCCACAGCGGCACGCCGACGGCGAGCACCGGCTGGAAGAGCTCCAGGACCCCGCTGACCACGGTGGCCAGCAGGAACCTGCCGTCCCTGAACGCCGCCCAGGACCTCCCGGCCCCGGATCCGGCCACCTCGGGGCCGGCCGGCCGGAGCCGTACGGTGATGACGGCGCAGAGCAGTTGGAGCACCGCGTTGCCGGTGAGGACCAGGAGGAAGGCGCTCCGCGAGCCGGTGGCGAGCGCGGCGCCGGCCAGCGCCGCACCGCCGGTGAAGCCCAGGTTGTACAGACTGCGCATCCTGGCCCGCACACCTGCGGAGCGTGCGGAACCGAACAGGGCGTGGGTCAGGGCCGCGCGCAGCGGGCTCCCGACAGTCTCGCACACCGCGATGGCGCACGCGACGATCGTGAACTCGCCGATCTCGTCGATGAATCCGTACGCCACGAAGAGCGCGGCGAGCAGTGCGTAGCTCGCCGCCAGCGGCCTGCGCGCGCCGAGCCGGTCCGCGACCCGGCCACCCGGGATGGTGGCGAGGAAGCCGCACAGACCGGCGATCGACATGGCCACCGAGACGCTGTCGGCGGACAGGCCGACCGTCCTGGTGAAGAAGACGGCGCTGGAGGTCAGGAAGAGGCCGGTGCCGAGTGACTGGGCGAGCGTGAGCACGCCCATCCGGCGCTCGGCGCCGGGCGCCGGGATCAGGTCTCGCAGAAGGCCGGTGGCGGCCGTGCGGAGGGTAGGCATGGGTCTTCCCGGGGTAGTGGCACGCAGAGGTGACTGATCGTCAGAAAGACGGACGGGCCGGGCGGGCCTAGGGGTTGAGGAGCAGGTCCCGGGCGGTCCGCAGGACACGCCGCCCGTCGATGGTGAACTCGAACGCCAGTTGGTCGACCGCCTGTTCCAGCAGTGCGATCATCTCCTCGTGGTCGGCGGCCGAGCCGCACAGCAGGTCGAGCAGGGTGGTGCTGGTCCCGCCCGCCAGCTCGGCGCCGGGCCGTACGGCCGGCCGGTAGCTGGTGACGCCGGGCAGGGCCCGGACGGCGGGCGCGCCGTCGACGCGTTCGACCCTGGCCGGGGCGGTCGGGCCCGGTGTGTAGTGCTGGAAGTGGACCCGGTCCGGCCGGACGGGGCTCAGGCTGACACTCCGCCCGAGGGCGATCTCGCCCGCCAGCGCGACGAGGTCGAGTCCCACCGCGCGCCTGGCCAGCTCGGCCTGCTCCCCGCCGAGCCGCCCGTTGACCTCGATCAGGCGCGGTCCCGCGGGGGTCAGCTTGATCTCGGTGTGGGTCAGGCCGTGGGTGACGCCCAGTGCCCGCAGTGCGCGGTCGGTCAGCGACACCACCTCGGCCAGTTGCTCCGGCGGCAGTTGGGACGGCCAGAACTGCCCCGACTCGCGGAACGGCGGTGCCAGCGGGAGCTTCCCGGAGACGGCGTAGTGGCAGACGCCCTCCGGGGTGACGGCGCTCTCCACCGAGACGTAGTCCCCGAACGGCGCGCAGTCGGCGCCCTGGAGGAACTCCTCGACGATCAGGGCCGGTTCGGTCCGCAGGAACTCCTCGATCACGGCGGCACCGTGCCCGGCGTCGGTCACCCGGACGGTGTTCCGGCTGCCCTCGCCGCGCACCGGCTTGACCACGGCGGGCAGTCCGGTCAGGGCCAGCGCGGCCGGCCCGCCCCCGGGGGTGGTGACCACCGCGCTCCGTACGGAGTCCACCCCCGCCTCCCGCAGGCACCGGCGCTGGGCCGCCTTGTCCGTCAACACCCGGACCGTCTCTGGTGAGTTGTACGGCAGGCCGAGCAGTTCCGCGAGCCTGGCGGTGTCGGGGAGCATGCGCTCGCTGAAGGTCAGGATGCCCTTGACCGGGTACCGGCGGAGCAGGGCCACGACCGCCTCGTCGGTGTCCGCCAGGGACACCACGCCGGCGCAGTTCTCCTCGAACAACGGCCCGACCTGCTGGGCGTGTTCGGACGGTGCGAGTGCGACGACCACGGGTTCCGAGCCGCCCAGCCGACCTATGATCTCGCGCGGCGAGGCCGCGCCCTGGTCGTAAACGACGACGATCGCCATGGGTCAGACGCGATCGAACAGCTGAGGGTCCTCGACCGCCTCGGCGAGCTGCCTGAGCGTGCTGCGGCGCAGGACCGCCGACCGCGGCATGGTCAGGCCGGACTCGATGGCGCGGGTGGAAATCGCGAGCGCCAGCAGTGAATCCCCGCCGAGATCGAAGAAATCGGCATCGACATCGTCGACGGGAATGCCGAGGACCTCTTCCCAGATCTCCCTGAGAGTTTCGGTGACGTCCTTGTCGGACATTATCTGATCATCCCCCTTCGGCTTGTGACCGCATATCAGTATTAGATGTTCGCTGTCGTACTGTCAAAGCTTTTTCGAACTTCTGGTGAATTCGTCCGAGCGCGTGTCAATGCGCGGGCACGGCGGCCGGAGGGCCCGGCCCGCGCCCCGCCGTGGGGCGGTTCGGGCCGGGTCCCCGCTCGGTCGCCGGTGGTCCGGCCCGGGGTCAGACCATGCCTGCGCCGGCGAATCCCTCGGCGTGCTTCAGGTGGGTGATCAGGTCGGCGATGGAGATCAGCGCCAGGCCGTGCCGGCGGGCGAAGTGGCGCAGCTCCGGAAGCCTGGCCATGGTCCCGTCGGCGTTGGCGATCTCGCACACCGCCGCGGCCGGGCGCAGGCCCGCGAGCCGGCACAGGTCGGCTCCGGCCTCGGTGTGGCCGGCCCGGGCGAGCACGCCGCCCTCGCGCACCCGCAGCGGGAACACGTGGCCGGGCCGGACGAAGTCGTCCGGGGTGGCGGCCGGATCGGCCAGCAGGCGGATGGTCAGGGCCCGGTCGGCGGCCGAGATGCCGGTGCTGATGCCTGCTCTGGCGTCGACCGAGACGGTGAAGGCGGTGCGGTGGCTCTCGCTGTTGTGACGGACCATCTGCTCCAGCTCCAGCCGGTCGAGGTCCTCGCCGAGCATGGGGGCGCAGAGCAGGCCCCGGCATTCGTTCATGGCGAAGGCGACCAGTTCGGTGGTGGCCAGCTCGGCCGCGAACACGATGTCGCCCTCGTTCTCGCGGTCCTCGTCGTCGACGACGACGACCGCACGGCCCGCGGCGATCTCCGCGACCGCGTACTCGATGGAATCGAGAGGCGACTCGTCCGAGGCGGTCGGGTGCGTGATCGGATCGGCAGTGGTCATGCCCGTGGTCCTTCGGTTCGTTGGGAGGGACTCGTCGCGGAGCGCGAACCCAACGGGTGCCACGCCTGGCCCGGGCCGTCGACCGGGCCAGGCCGGTCGGGCGGGGCACAAGGGCCGGCAGCGGTACTGCCGGGCGGGCGGCCCATCGGTCTCCTCGCGCTCGGGGCGCGGACTGCCGGGACACGGGAGGAAGGGCGTGCAGGGGGAGTTGGCGACCGTGCTGGTCGGGACGGCGCGGTTCGAGAGGACCGGCGGCACGCTCGCACAGATCGGAAACCCTGCCCGCCGCGCACTGCCTCCCTTCCGGACTTTCACCGTCGGTCCAGGAGTTTCACCTGGTCAACCGGCCGCTGGCTGCGGTCGGGTCGCGGACTGTAACCGCCGGTTCGGAATTGCACCGACCCCGGAGTGCGCAAACGTCGTAATAACTCTGGTTAACCTTGCATACACGTCACGATGTTGACAAGCCATCAGCAAATCCCGGGTGGTGTGGCCTGTGTCACGCGCCGATCGGTGGGGGTGTCAACTCCGCCGTTCGGGGGGCTTGCCCGCGCCGTGCGGCTGTGACTACGATCCGAATCATCGCCGCCTACCCGTCAGTAAGACCTCGAATCAGCGGATCGTTGAGATCGGGGAAGGGGGTTGACGGGCAAAGGGCGGTACTTCCGGCGAGTCGGCACTCCACTGCCGAGTGTCAGCCGGGTGCGACACGGGGGAGCAGTCACACCGATGCCTGAGAACGTCCGAGCCACACTGGGCGAAGCCATGCCCGCCGACGGCGGCCGCGCTCGCGCCGACGCCCGCGAACCCGGCCGGTTCGCATCCGGAGAGGTCGTCCTCCGTCGCGAAGTCCTCGACGGCAGGACCTGGTTGAGCTACCCCGTCCGGGTGGTCGCCGACCGCTCCGACCTGCTCGCGGTGTACCTGGCCCGCGGCACGCCGCTCACCTTCGGCGAGGGCCCCTTCCGCTGGGGGCCGCACCCCTGGCGCGACGTCGCCGCCCACTGGCGCAGCCACGGCGTCCTCCAGCTCCAGCGCCCCGGCGACGCCTACGCCGTCTGGGTGTTCCGCGACGACGCGACCGGTGAGTTCTCCGGATGGTACGTCAACTTCCAGGACCCGTACCGGCGTACGCCGGACGGCTTCGACACCCTCGACCACGAGCTCGACCTCTGGGTGCCCGCCGACGGCGGTCCGTACCGCTGGAAGGACGTCGAGGAGTTCGAGGAGCGTGCCCGCAGCGGCGGTTTCACGCCCGAGGAGGCCGCCGCCGTCCGCGCCGAGGGGGCCAAGGTCGCCGAGCTGCTCGACCGGGGCGAGCCCTGGTGGGACCAGGACTGGTCACGCTGGAGCCCGCCGGCCGCCTGGGCGGTGCCCCGGGCGGCGCCCGCCGCCGACGCGCCCGCCCACTGACCGGGGACTGCCGCGCCGACTCCGGGCGGCCCTGCGCACCGCTCGACCGCACCGGCCGGCCGCGCGGGCCCCGGGACCGGCGTGCGGCGGCCCCCCACGCCGCCAGGGCGGTCCCCGGACCGCTCGCACCGCACTGCACAGCACCACGAAAGGAACGACCGATGCGCGTAGCACTGGTGACCTCCCCCGGTACCGTGGAGATCCGCGAGACCCCGCTGCCCGAGATGGGCGAGGACGACGTCCTGGTCCGGATCTCCGCCTGCGGCCTGTGCACCATGGAGGCCAAGCTCTACACCGGGACCATGCCGGTCTACCCGGTGGCCGCCGGACACGAGGTCTCCGGCCGGATCGAGCGGGTCGGGGCCAGGGCGGCCGCCCTGGAGGACGCGCCCGTCGTCGGCGACCTGGTCACCCTGGACCTGCTCACCCGGTGCGGGGCCTGCCGCAGCTGCCGCGGCGGCAACAGCGCCGTCTGCGCCTCGCCGCAGGGCGGCCTGCTGCCCGACGGCAGCATCACCATGGGCGCCGGCCTGGCGGAGTACGTCAAGGTCCCGGCCGCGCACGCCTGGCGGGTCGGCGACGCCGACCCGCTGCACGCCGCGATGGGCGAGCCCCTCGCCTGCGTGGTGCACTCCTTCGGGCGGGCCGCCTTCCGCCCGGACGACCGGGTCACCGTGGTCGGCGGCGGTTTCATGGGCCGGCTCCACCAACTGCTCGCCCAGCACCACCAGGCCCGGACGGTCACCGTCGTGGAGACCGACGCCGCACGCCGGGAAGCCGCCCTCGCGGCCGGTGCCGACCACGCGGTGACGCCCGACGAGGTCACCGAACTTCCGCGCGCCGACGTGGTGTTCGTCACCATAGCGTCCGCGGAGGCGATCGCCACCGCCTTCGAGGCGGCCGCTGACGGTGCCCGCCTCGTGCTGTTCGGCGGCTCCCACGACGCCCCCGAGGCCGCGCTGCCGGGCTACGAGGTGCACCGCCGCCAGCTCACCGTCACCGGCTCCTACAGCCAGGAGCCGGCCGACTGGCGGACCGCCGCCGCCCTGCTGCGCAGCGGAGTGCTCGCCGAGGGGCTGGCCCAGCTGGTCACCTCGCGCCACGAACTGGCCGACGTCGAGAAGGCGTTGGCCGAGAGCTCCGGGTCGCCGGCCTACCGGGTCTTCGTCGAGCCGCGCTGACCGCACCCCGCCGGCCCGCGCCGCGGATCCCGCCGGCCCACCCGCCGCAGAGTCCGACCGCAGGCCCCGAGCCAACTTTTCCGCACGGCCGCACCAGGAGACCACGGATGACCACCACCCCCGCGACCCGACCCGCCCTCCGGATCGGTGCCCAACTCCACCCGCAGCACTGCGAACTCGCCGACCTGCGGGCCGCCTGGCGCGAGGCCGACGCCCTCGGCGTCGACTCGCTGTGGACCTGGGACCACTTCATCCCGCAGACCGGTGACCCCAAGGGCGCCCACTACGAGTGCTGGTCGCTGCTGGCCGCGATGGCGGTGGAGACCCGGCAGGCGACCATCGGCTCGCTGGTGACCTGCACCGCCTACCGCAACCCGCACCTGCTCGCCGACCAGGCGCGGACGGTCGACCTGCTCAGCGGCGGCCGGCTGGTACTCGGCGTCGGTGCCGGCTGGTTCGAGCAGGAGCACCAGGAGTACGGCTACCCCTTCCCCGGCCCCGGCGCCCGGATCGACGCCTTCGAGGCGGCGGTGACGGCGATCCGCGACCGGCTGGGCCGCCTCAACCCGCCGCCGGTCGGCCCGCTGCCGCTGCTGATCGGCGGCGGCGGCGAGAAGCGGACCCTGGCGGCCGTCGCCCGGTACGCCGACATGTGGAACTGGTACGGCTGGAACTCCGAGGACCCGGTGGCCGAGTTCAGCTGGCGCAGCGGGCTGCTCGACGAGTGGTGCGAGCGGGTCGGCCGCGACCCCCGTGAGATCGCCAGGACCGTCATGATCGACGTCCCGCAGACCGGTCTGGCCGGCGACTTCGCGGCGGCCGGTGCCACCGAGATCATCGTCTCCGTCCCCGGCCCCTTCGACCTCGGTCCCGTCCGCGAACTCCTCGACCTGCGCGACGCGTTGGCGGCGAAGTGAGCCGTACCCGGCGAACCGGCCGGGAGCGCGGCACGACCCCGGGCGGCGAGGTGCGGCCCGGGGGCGGGCCGGCGGCGGACCGCCTCGGCGGCCTGTTCCACGCCCTGATGGCCGGTCTGCTGGTGTCCAGCGCCGGTATCGGCCTGATCTTCCCGCTGACCAGCATCTACATCAGCGACCAGCTGGGACTGGGCGGTTCGGGCGCCGGACGGTACTTCGTCGCGATGGCCGTGGCCGGGTGCGCCGCCGCAGTGATCGGCGGCCCCAGGGCCGACCGGGGCGGCGCGGCCCCGGTCGGCGCCGTCGGCACGTCCGCCCTGGTGCTCGCCTACGCGCTGCTCGGCGCGGCGCACGGCAGCGTCCCGGTGCTGGCCTCGGGCGTGCTCGCGGGCATCGGCTACGGCCTGCAGTACGCGGCGATCACCGGGGTGGTCACCGCCCTGGTCCCGGCCGCCCGGCAGCGCCGCGCCTTCGTGCTGCGCCACGTCATGACCAACGTGGGCATGGGACTCGGGGCCGCCGCCGGCGGCCTGCTGGTCGCCGACGCCGCCCGCTCCGCGGCGACGCTGCGGGTGCTGTACGAGGTGAGCGCCGCCGCCTCGCTGCCGCTGGCCGCGGTCTTCCTCGTGGTGCACCGGCGACGCCGCGCGGGACCCGCCGACGATCCCGGGGCCGAGGCGGCACCGCAGGGCGGCGACCGCTACCGCGAACTCCTGCGCAGCCGCCCGCTCGCCCTGCTGCTGCTCAGTCAGGCCCTGCTGGCAGCAGTCGGATTCACCCAGATCGAGGCCACCGTCCCGCTGCTGCTGCACCACGGCATGGGCATCGGGCTGACCGGGGTCAGCGCGGTGACGGCCTGCAACGCCTTCGCGCTGCTCGTCCTGCAGCACCCGGTCGGCGCGCGCCTGGAACGGCTGGTGGAGGCGACCGCGCTGGTCGCGGCACCGGTCCTGTGGTGCGCGGCGTTCGGCGCCGGGGCACTGGCGACGGCCGCCGGCACCGGCCCGGTCCGCACCGCGCTGCTGGTCGTCTTCGCGGCGCTCTTCGCGCTCGGCGAGATCGCCTACTCCTCGGCGTTCTTCCCGCTGCTGGTGCGGCTGTCCGGCCCGGCCTCGCTCGGCCGGGGCAGCGCCCTGTCCTCGCTCGCCTGGAGTGCCGGAACGGCCGCCGGTCCGCCGGTGGGCATCGCGGTGGTCACCGCCACCGGCACCAGCGCGGGCTGGCTGGCCCTCGCCGCGGGAGCCGTGCTGGTCTGTGCCGTCACACTCCTGCTGCGGCGCTCGGCCAAGGCGACATGACACCGCGCACCCGGTCCGCCGCCACCGGCGGCCCGGCCCGACGGGTCGCCCGGATCAACCGCACCGCACGGGGAATCCCCACAGCACGGGGAATCCCCACAGCACGGGGAATCCCCACCGCACGGGGAATCCCCACCGCACGGGAAGACCCCACCGCACGGGGAATCCCCACCACACCGCACGGGAAACGAACGGAGCAGCTGTGCCACAGCCGGAGAGCATGACACGCATCCCGCGGGCGACGGCGGTCGCGTCCGGGACCGGTCGGCCCGCGAGAGCGGCGGCGGACCGGCGCCCGGCCGGGCGGGCGGCCGCCGTGCTGCCGCCGCTGGTGTTCGGCCTGCTGCTGCTGGGCAGTTGGGAGGCGGTGACGGCGACCGGGGCCGTCTCGGCGTTCTTCCTGCCGGCGCCGGGCACCGTGGCACAGGCGTTCGTCGACGCGGTGGCCCACGGATCGCTGCTCGACTACACCTGGCAGACGGTCCTGGAGAGCCTGGCCGGCAGCGCGCTGGGCATCGCGGCGGCCGTTCCGCTGGGCTACCTGATGGCCCGCAGCACGATCGCGGCCCGCGCCCTCCAGCCGTACCTGGCGGCCTCGCAGGCGGTCCCGGCGGTGGCCCTCGCGCCGCTGCTCGCCATCTGGGTGGGGTACGGGCTGCTGCCCATCGCGATCCTCTGCGCGCTGCTGGTGTTCTTCCCGATGCTGGTGAACACCATGCTCGGGCTGCGGGAGCTCGACCCCGAGGTGCTGAACGCGGCCCGGGTCGACGGCGTGGGCCACTGGGGGATGCTGCGCCACATCGAGTTCCCGCTGGCGCTGCCGAGCGTGCTGGCCGGGGTCCGCACCGGCTGCACCCTGTCGATCACCGGAGCGGTGGTGGGCGAGTTCGTGATGGGCGGCGAGGGGCTGGGACAGCTGCTGGCGGTGCAGCGCGGCCAGGCGGACTCCACCGGGCTCTTCGTCTCGCTGCTGACTCTCACGCTGCTGGCCGCCGGCACCTACGGCGCGGTTCGCCTGGTCGAGCTGCGGGTGGACCGCTGACGGTCCGTCGGGCCCCGGCCCGACGGACGTGCGCCGGCCCCGGGCCCCGGGGCCGGCGCGGATCACCGGAGGGCGGCCGTGCGGCCCCGTCCCTCCGGTCCTTTCGAAGAATGCACGGCACCTAGAGGAACAGGACGCGAATGCGCATGCGAAAGATCAGCGGACGGTCGTCGGGCGCGGGCTCGGAGCCGCGCCCCGGGTCGGTCTCACCGGCTGCCCGGGCCCGGGTGGGAGCGGTCGCCCTCGCCCTGGTGGGCAGCGCGGTGCTCTCGGCCTGCGCCTCCGACCCCACCGCGGCGAAGTCGTCGGACGACAAGGGCGGCGGCCAGAGCCTCACGGTGGGGCTCACCTACATCCCGAACATCCAGTTCGCGCCCTTCTACGTGGCCGAGAGCAAGGGCTTCTACAAGGACGCCGGACTGAAGGTGACCCTCCGTCACCACAGCTTCACGGACGACCTCTTCGGCGGTCTGACCGCCGGCAAGGAGGATATCGTCTACGCCGGTGGCGACGAGATGCTCCAGGGCCGGGCCAAGGGCGTGCCGGTGGTGGACATCGCCTCGCTCTACCACACCTACCCGGTGGCGATGCTGGTGCCGCAGGACTCCCCGATCCACAAGGTCGAGGACCTGCGCGGCCACAGCGTCGGCACCCCCGGCCCGTACGGCGAGACCTACTTCGGCCTGCTCGCGATGCTGAAGTCCGCCGGGCTCACCACCAAGGACGTCAACGTCCAGAACATCGGCTTCACCCAGCAGGCCGCGCTGGCCGGCCACAAGGTGGACGCGGTGATGGGCTACCTCAACAACGACGCGGTCCAGTTCGAGCAGGCCGGCGTGGCGGTGCGACCGGTGGAGGGCACCGGCGGCGCGGCGGCGCTCCCGCTGGCGGCGGCCGGACTGGGGGCGACCAAGACCACCCTGGACCAGCACGGCGACGACGTGAAGAAGTTCGTCGCGGCCACCCTGCGCGGCGTGCAGTACACCGTGGAGCACCCCGACGAGGCGGTGTCGATCAGCAAGACCTACATCCCCGGCATGAACGACCAGAAGCAGCAGGCCTCCGCGCTCGCCGTGCTGAAGGCCACCGTGCCGCTGATGCAGACCCCGGCCTCCGGCAAGCCGGGGCTCAACGACGCGGCGACCTGGGACAAGATGGCGTCCTTCATGAAGGAGCAGGGCCTGCTGGACAAGCCGGTGACCGCCACCGACGCGTACAGCAACAGCTACCTGCCCTGATCCGCCGCTCCGGCACAGAGCGGCCGAGACCGTTCCCAGGACGCCCCGCGCCCCCGGAACGGTCTCGGCCGCGCCGTGCGGCCGTCAGCGGCGCGCGGACGCCGCGTCGATGGCCTCCTTCGCCGCCTTCAGGCCGAAGCCGGTGCGCTCGCGGTAGACCTTGATGGCCTGGATCTTCTTGCCGGCCTTGACGTACTGCATCACCTCGGGCATCTGCCGCGGGTCCGTGGCCGGCAGGGGGTGGGTGAGGCCGAGGCAGCTCAGGATCGTGTCGAGCTTCGACTCGATCGAGGCCAGCCGCCGGGAGAGTTCCGCATCGTCCATGGGTTCCATGCCCAGCACCCTAGCGGCCGTCGTCGGACGTCCGCCCGCCGGGCGGCGCCGGAGTGGGACGAGGGCACCGGCAGCGCCGGCGTTAGGCCCTCGACGGCACCCCGGCCGGCACGACCCCGGCGGCCCGAGGGGCGAGTGTCAGCTCCTCGGGACGGCGAGCTCGAAATCCCGCAGGTCGGGCTGGGCCGGGTCGGACTCGAAGGCCCCGGTCCGCTCGAAGCCGACCTTGCGGTACAGCGCCTCCGCGCGGGAGTTGTCCTGGTGCACATAGAGGCGTACCCGCTCCACCCGGGGCTCGGGCAGCGCCCAGGACCAGGCGAGGGCGGCCCGGACGAGGTCCTCGGCGATGCCGGTGCCGCGGGCCTCGGGCCGGACGAAGACCCCCACGACGTGCGTCTGCGCCGCATCCGGAGCCGGTCCGAACACGGCCTGTTCACCCGGTCGTTCGACGAGCACGGAGACGGTGCCGAGCCACCGGCCGTCCGCCGCCTCCGCGACGAACTGCCGGGCCGAGATGCCTGCCGCAGCGCCCGCCACCCGGTCCTGCCAGAAGTCGTCGGGCCTGGCGGCGGCCTGCTCGGCCGTCTCGATGAAGGCCAGGTGCGCGAGCGGATCGCGCAGCGCGGCCAGCCGGATCTCCTTGGCCTTGGGCCAGTCCTCGTCCCGTACGGCTCTGATGATGTGCTCCATACGATGATCCTCGCACCCGCCACGGTGCGGCCCGCAACCTGATTACCGCTGGCCGCCAGGGCGGCCGGGGGGCGGCCGCCGCCGCAGGCCCGGGGGTGTGCCGTGGGGGAGAGCCCCGGCCGTTGCGAAGGATGTGATGCCACTCACCCCGTAGGGCGGGCGCGCGGCCGGGCGACGCAGGACCGTGGTGCGACACTGCCGGACGCCGTGCCCCGGTCGACCGTCCACCGGGCCTGCCGTGCCTGCCGGTTGGGGCCGACCGGTGGCTACGGCCCGGCCTCGGCACCGCGTCGGGCAGCATCCTGACGCATCGTCACCGAAGGCCGGATGCCAAGTTCTGCGAACCGTTCGCGGTGAATCCGCGAAGGTTGCGAAGACGCGGCCCGGCGGTGCCTCGCTATGCTGCCGGACAGCGCATCGGGGAGCCGTGGGCGGGGCCGCCCCGGGGCTCCGGGTGGAACGGGGGCGGTTGTCGTTGGGAAGGACCTTCGCCGGGGCGCGGCTGCGGCGACTTCGGGAGGAACGCGGGCTCAGCCAGGCCGCGCTGGCCCGCCTGATCGGGCTGTCGCCGAGCTACCTCAACCAACTGGAGCACGACGCCAGGCCGTTGACCGTCCCCGTGCTGCTGAGGCTCACCGAGACCTTCGGCGTGGACGCCGGCTACTTCGCCCCGCCGGACACCGCACGGCTCACCGCCGAACTGCGCGAGTCCCTGGGCGAGGAACTGGCCGCGGGTCGGCTCACCCCCGGTGACCTGGACGACCTCGCCGCCCGGCTGCCCGCCGTCGCGGACGTGCTGCTCGATGTCAACCGCCGTCGGCGCTCCACCGCCGAGCAGCTCGCGGTGCTGGCCGAGGACCGGGGCGCCTTCCCTGCCCCGGTCGACGCCCGCACCCCGCACGAGGAGGTCCGCGAGTTCTTCTACCGGCGGCAGAACTACGTCGCCGAACTCGACCACCCGGCAGAGGAGTTGGCGGCGGGTATCGGCCTGAGGCGCGGCGAGGTCCGGACCGCGCTGGCCGAACGGCTGTCCTCGCGGCACGGCGTGCGGGTGTCGACCGGCGACCCCGGCAGCGGCCCGGGCGGCGCGGCGGCGGACGACCCGGGGGACGACCGGCTGCACCGCTACCACCCCGCAGCCCGGGAGCTGCGGCTCTCCGCACGGCTGCGCCCCGGCCAGCAGGCCTTCCGGATGGCCGTCCAGCTCGGCTACCTGGAGCACGACGCGCTGCTGTCCGAACTCGCCGCCCGGGACAGCCGTCAGGACTCCACCGCCCGCTCGCTCACCCGGATCGGACTGGCCAACTACTTCGCCGCCGCCCTGGTCCTGCCGTACCGGGTGTTCCACGCGCAGGCCGAGGCGACCCGGTACGACATCGAGCGCCTCGCCGACCACTTCGGCGTCGGCTACGAGACCGTCTGCCACCGCCTGAGCACCCTGCAGCGACCCGGGCTGCGCGGGGTGCCGTTCTCCTTCGTCCGGGTCGACCGGGCCGGGAACGTCTCCAAGCGGCAGTCCGCCACCGGCTTCCACTTCTCCCGGACCGGCGGCACCTGCCCGCTGTGGAACGTCTACGAGGCCTTCGCCGCCCCGGGCCGGGTGCACGTCCAGGTGGCCGCCATGCCGGACGGACAGCGCTACCTGTGGACCGCCCGTGCCGTCACCCGCTCCCCGGGCGGCTGGGGCCGGCCCGGCAAGACCTTCGCCATCGGCCTCGGCTGCGAACTGCGGCACGCCGCACGGCTGGTGTACTCCGCCGGGCTCGACCTCGCCGACGAGTCGGCGGCCACCCCGATCGGCCTCGGCTGCAAGGTCTGCGAACGCCCGGCCTGCCCCCAGCGGGCCGCGCCGCAGCTCGGCCGCCCGCTGCTGGTCGACGAGCACGCCGGTACCTTCGTCCCGTACCCGGTCCATCCGGAGGCGGGGCGCTGACGGGCGGCCGCCCGGGTTCGCCCGGGTTTGAGCGGGGGAGCACCGTCCGGCCGGCCCTTGCGGCCGGCGGGCCCGCCGGGTGGCCCGCCCGCAGTGCGTCGGGGGCGGGCCGTGCGGGGCGGTGGGTCAGCCGCCGTAGACGTCCTCCACGTACCGGCCCTGCGCGATCAGGTTCTGCAGCCAGTCGTGGGCGCCCGTGTGGTCGGCGCCGGGGGTGCGCTCCAGGTACAGCGTCCGGAACGCGTCGCGGACGCCGGGTGCCATCCGGGCGCCGTCGCCGCAGACGTAGACCTGGGCACCGGCGTTCAACAGGTCCCAGACCCGGTCGGCGTCGGCGGCGACGCGGTCCTGCACGAAGCGCCGTCCCTCGACGGGGGCCGCGCTGAAGGCGGGACGCATCGAGACCGCCCCGGCCCGCTCGGCTTCCCGCAGTTCGGCGGAGTACAGGTAGTCGGCGCCGGGAGCGTCGCAGCCGAAGTAGCAGAGGGCCGGGGCGAGTCGGGAGCTGCCGGCCGCGTCCGCCAGACGGGCGCGGCGGTCGGCGATGGCGCCGCGGAAGGGGGCCAGCCCGGTTCCTGCGGCGATCATGATCACCGGGGTGTCGGCGTCGTGGTCGATCCGGAAGGCTTCGCGGCACGGCTGGACGCGGGCCAGCACGGTGTCGCCGGGCCGCACGGTGCTCAGGTAGTTGGAGCCGGTGCCGCGGTAGTCGCCGAGGCCGGAGCGCGCCGGAGCCCGGAGCACCGAGACCATGAGGTCGACGTGGTGCGGGTCGGTGGCCGGGGAGGACGACACCGAGTAGTGCCGGGGCCTGATCGACGGCAGCAGGTCCAGCAGGACGGGCCAGGTCAGGGCGGTGCGCAGGGCCGGGTGGTCCTCGATCACATCCAGCAGGCCGCGGTGGTCGGCGCGCAGCGCCCCGGCGTCCCCGGCGAGGGCGCGCAGGGCGGCCTGTTCGGGCGGGCAGGGGTTGAGGGCCGCCAGGGTGTTCAGCTGGTCGGGGGTCGGACGGTCCTGCAGTTCGACGTGGTGGGTGAGCAGCTCGCGGACGGTCAGCGGCCGGTCGACGGCGAGACCGTCGCGGCGCGGGCGGCCGGGGACGATGCTGAGGACGGTGTCGAGGTCGGCGGCCAGCACCCGGGCGGCCCGTTCGACCAGGGCGGGGTCGTTGGCGGGGAGCACGGTGAGATGGTCCCCGGTACGGTAGGCCGTCCCCTCGGGCAGCGCGAGGCGGACCAGGCGCTTGACCCGCGGATGGTCCGGGTGGGTGAGGGCGCCGGTCTCGGTGACGGTCATCGCCGTCAGGCCGTGCCGGGCGGCCAGGGCGTCGAGCGGGTGGCCGCCGACCTCGGTGACGGTGTATCCGGGGCCCGCCGGCTCGGGCCGGACCGGGGCACCCGCGGTGGCCGGGTCGCCGTACTGCGTCAGCAGCGCGGCGCGCAGCGCGGCGGTGAAGGCTCTGACGCCGCCCGCCAGGTCGCCGGAGGCGTCGGCCTCGGCCCGGTCCAGCAGGCGGGTGGCGCCGAGCGCGGCGAGCCGCTCGTCGATGAGGGCGGGGACGCGCTGGTAGGTGGCCGACCAGTTGCGGTCGCCGACGCCGAGGACGGCGTAGCGGACGCCCCGCGCGGCGCCGGGCCCGGCCGTCTCCAGCCACCGGACGAAGGCGGCGGCGTCGTCGGTCGGCTGCCCGTTGTACGAGGCGGCGGTGATGACGACGGGCCGGTCGGTGGGCAGCGCGGCGCGGTGGGCGTCGAGCGGGGCGGAGGCGGTTTCGCATCCCAACTCGGCTGCGGTGTCGGCGAGTCGGGCGGAGAACTCGCGGCAGGTGCCGTAGTTGGAGCCGTGCAGCAGCAGCAGGCCGGTGCCCTGCCGGACGCGGGTGGGCAGCGCGGCGGCCTCGTTCGGTGCGGTTTCACCCGGTGTGCCGTCGGCCGGTGCGGGGCCGGCGGGCAGGGCGGTGCGGCTCGCGGCGCGGTCGGCGGGGCTGCGCGGAACCAGGGTGAGGGTGAACCCGTCCGGCTTGATGGTCAGCGACTGCTTCAGCGTCAGCCGGTAGTCGGCGTGGTCGATCAGCCGGTACCGGTGGACGATCATGCCGAGCAGCATGGTGGCCTCGTGCAGGGCGAACTGGCGGCCGATGCAGGCGCGTTCACCGGTGCCGAACGGCTTGAAGGCGTGCGGGGAACGGGCCGCCTCCGCCTCCGGGGTGAACCGGGACGGGTCGAACAGTTCGGGGTTGTCGCCCCAGGCGGGGTCGCGGTGCAGCATCGTGGTCATCACGGCGACGGTCTGCCCGGCCCGCAACGGGATGCGGCCGCCCAGCACGGTGTCCTGCCGCGCCTGGCGCCCGAACCCGGGAGCGGCCGGCCACAGCCGCAGGGTCTCGTTCAGCACCTGCCGGGTGTGTCGCAGGCGGCCGATGTCCTCGAACGCGGGCTCCGGATCGTTGCCTACGCCCCAGACCCGGTCCACCTCGCACTGCACCTGGTGCAGCACGGTCGGGTGCTTGACCAGGTGGTGCAGGGCGAACGCCAGGGTGCCGGAGGTGGTCTCGTGCCCGGCGATCAGGAAGGTGATCACCTGGTTGCGGACGTTCTCCAGGTCCAGGGTGGTGCCGTCGCCGGGGTGGGCCGCGCTGAGCATCAGGCCGAGCAGATCCTGTGCCCGGCCTTCGACGGCCCCGGTGGCGGTGCGGGCGGCGATCACCTCGTCGACCACCGAGCTGAGGTAGGCCGCGTCGGCCCGCATCGCCGCGTCGCGCCCGCTCTGGTCGAGGCCGGGGGCACGGCCGAGCCGGGTCATCGCCCACTCCAGGCAGCGCACCATCGCGCTGACGAAGGGGTGCGGCCGGTCGCGGTCGAACGAGCCGAAGTCGAACCCGAAGCCGGCCAGCCCGATGGTGTCCAGGGTCATCCGGGTCATGTCCTCGGACACGTCCACGGGAGCCCCGGTCGCGGCCCGGCGGTCCCAGGAGTCCAGCAGCCGGCGGGCGACCGTCAGCATCACCGGGTGGTAGGTGCCCATGGATCCCAGGGCGAAGGCCGGCATCAGGATGTCGTGCGCCTTGGCCCAGTTCGGCTCGTCGTTGTAGGCGGTGAACAGGCCGTCGCCGGTGAACTCCCTGACGTTCACGAGCGCAGGGCCGACCGCCTTGGTGAACCGTTGCTCGTCGGCCAGCTCGGTGACCAGGTCCAGACTGCTGACGAACAGGGTGTCGCGGCCGTGCAGGCGTTGCACGAAGGCCGGACCGTGGCGCCGGGCCAGTTCCATGTGCCGCAGTACCGGCGTGTTGGTCGGGCCATCGGCGGAGATGTCGACGACGGGAACACCGAGGTCGGGGGAGTCGACGACGGGAGTGCCGAGGTCGGGGGAGTCGACGACGGGAGTGCCGAGGTCGGGGGCGCCGGTGACGGGGTCGCCGTCGCCGCTGCCGGTCCGCAGGGGGAGCAGGGTCTCGGTCATGGGTGGACCGCCCTCCGAAGTCAGGGATTCCGGACTACCGCCGCCACGGTGCGGGCGACTGCCTCCACCCTGGCGCAGCAGGGGTTCCACGTGGTCCACTCGTCCTACACGATCGTGTAGTGACCTCCGGAGTGTCGGGCTTGTGGTGCCCGGCTTCGCGGGTGTAGCGACCCGGAGTCGTACGGCGGCGGGCAGTAGCAGCAGGCAGTGGCACCTGACAGGGACGACGGGCCGGATCGGCGAGCGGTGGGGACGGGCAGGGAGGCGGCATGAATCAGGGCGCGGGCCCCCAGGGACAGGAGCCGGACGACGGGGCCACGACACCGGCTCGCGACCCGGCGGTCGTCTGGCGGAACTGGGCGCTGCTCCTGTTCGACCACCTGCCGGTGCCGACCGCGCTGTGCGACGCCTACGGCACCGTCCTGCTGGCGAACCCCGCGATGGCCGCGGAGTGGGGCACTCTGCCCGGCCGCCTGGCCGGGCGCAACGCCCTGGACCTGTTCCGTCCGGACGCCCCGACCCGACTCCACCCGATCGCCGAGGCGGTACGACTGCGCCGCCGATCGCGCTATCCGATCGAGGTGTCCTGGTCCACCGGTACGGGCGTCGAGCGGCACGGCGAGCTGACGGTCGACCTGGTCAGCGAGGCGCCGGACGCCCTGCCGCACCTGCTCCTGCTGCTGCGGGTCCTGGACGAACCCGACCCGCCCGCTCCCGCCACCGGCGCGCCGACCCGGGTGAGCCCCGTGGAGGCGCGGATCCTCGCCCTGGCCGCGGGCGGCTCCACCACCGCGCAGATCGCCACGGCCGTGGGCCTGACCGTCGACGGGGTCAACTACCACCTGGGACGGCTCTCCCGGCGCTGGGGAACGGCGAACCGGACGGCACTGGTCGCACACGCCTATGTGACGGGTGTGCTCGCGCCCGGCGTCTGGCCGCCGGAACCCGCCGCCGGTACGTCCGCCGCCGGGACATCTGCCGCCGGTACGTCCGCCGCCGGGGCTCCCGGCGGCGGGGCATCCTGCGGCGCGGCGCCCGACACCGGCGCGGGCGGCGTCAGCGGTCGGTGAGCAGCGGCGGGACCGCCGGCACCTCCGGGGCCCGGTCGAGGTCCGCCCGGGTCGGCCGGAACCCGGCGGGGTACGCCTAGGGTCGGGTGGAGGGCCCGGCAGCCGAGGACGGGACGGATCTCCAGCTCGGGAAGTCCGGCCGGCCGCTCCGGCAGGCGCACTCCGAAGACTGCACCGGCGGCGCCGGTCACTCCCAGGAGCAGCCGCACCCTGCCCCCGTCATCGGTCCACAGCGTACGGCCGGGGTCCTTGGCGCGCTCCTACGGTCGTGAGCGAGGTGGAGGTCCACTGACGGGCAGAGGAGCCGGAGCGTGGTGTGATGGCGCGTCAGTAGTGCAGTTCGGCCAGCTCGGTGGCCATCCTGCGGCGGAAGGTGGGGATGCTGCCGAGCGCCCGCAGCGCGGTGTCGCGGACGGCGCGCGGTGCGGCGCCCCGGAGGGTGGCCATCCGGGTGATCCGGTCGGTGAGGGCGACCACCTGGCGGGCGACCGGCCGGCGGGTGGCCTCGTAGGCGTCCAGCCGTGAGTCCGGTGCGCCGCCCCCGAGGACCTCGGTGAGAGCCCGGCCGAGTGCGACGGCGTCCTGGATTCCGGTGTTCATGCCCTGGCCGCCGGCCGGGCTGTGGACGTGGGCGGCGTCGCCGGCGAGCAGCAGGCGGCCCGCGCGGTAGCGGTCGGCGACCCGGTGGTGCACCCGGAACCGGGAGCTCCAGCGGACCTCCGCCACCCGGGCGCCGGTGGGCCACCGGGTGTCCAGCAGGCGCTGGACGTAGGCCGCGTCGGGCTCGGCCGGCGCCTCGTCGACGACGGCGACCACCCGGAACCGCTCGCCCGTCCGCCGGTCCCCGCCCCGGCCGTCCGGCAGCGGTGCGACGAAGACCAGCCCGGCGGGGTCGAGCAGCAGCCCGGCCTGCGCGCGGCCGAGCGGCCAGGACATCCGGATGTCGGCGAGGACGAAGGACTGTCGGTAGGTGCCGCCGGTGAATCCGATCCCGGCCTGCTCCCGGACGGTGCTGTGCATGCCGTCGGTGCCCACGACGTACCGGGCGCGGATCCGGGCCGGGGTGCCGTCCGGGCCCTGGACGGTGACGTCGACGCCGTCGCCGTCCTGGTCCAGCCCGGTGACCCGGTACGGGCGGCGGACGGTGCCGCCGAGTTCGCGCAGGCGGGTCGCCAGGATCTCCTCGGAGTCGTTCTGGGGGAGCATCAGGATGTACGGGTGGGCGGTCGGCAGGCCGGCGAAGGAGAGCTCGACCAGGGGCCGGCGGGGGCCGTGCAGTGCGAAGCCCTTCAGGGCCAGGCCGCGCGAGACGAGCCGCTCGGTGACCCCGAACTCCTCCAGTACCTCAAGGGTGCGGGCGTGCAGCATCGAGGCGCGCGAGGTGTTGGCGCCCTCGGCCTGCCGGTCCAGCAGGACGAAGTCGACCTGCTGGTCAGCCAGCGCGACGGCCAGTGCGAGACCGGCCGGGCCGGCACCGACGATCACCACGTCGGTCGACTCGGGAAGTGCGTTCACGGGTGCTGCCTCCATCCACTGCACGGGTCGGCGGAGGGTCCGCCAACCCTGCTTCGGTCAACGCTTGTTGGCAACGCTATTCCGTGACGGACAGTCAGTCAACAAGTGTTGGCCAACACTTGTTGGCTATGCTGGTGGCATGACTTCGAACAGCCTGGACGCCCCCCGCCGGTCGGATGCCCCCCGCCGGTCGGACACGACCCGCGCCGCGATCCTCGCCGCCGCCCGCGTCCGCTTCGCCACCGACGGCTACCAGCGCGCCACCATCCGGGCCATCGCCGCGAGCGCCGGGATCGACCCCTCGATGGTGATCCGCTACTTCGGCAGCAAGGAGCAGCTCTTCGCCGCGGCCACCGACCTCGACCTGAGGCTGCCCGACCTCGCCGCCGTCCCGGCCGAGGAGTTGCCGGCCGTACTCGTCCGGCACTTCCTGGACCGCTGGGAGGGCGACCCGGCCGACGACGGCCTGCTGATGCTGCTGCGCTCGGCCGTCACCACCGAACAGGCCGCGGAGCAGCTGCGCGACATCCTCGCCCGCCAGGTCGCCCCCGCGCTCGCGACCGCGATCGGCGCCGAACGTGCCGCCGCCTGCGGCGGGTTGGTGTCCGCGCAACTGCTCGGCCTCGCCCTGTGCCGGCATCTGCTGCGGCTACCGGGGGTCGCGGCGATGACCCGGGAGGCGCTCGTCGAACGCTTCGCCCCCGCCGTCCGTGCGGTGCTGTTCCCTCCGGAGGCCGCGCGCTGACGCACCGGCCCCCGAGCGGTCGGGGCACCCCGGACGTGATCCGGTCCGGCGCCGCCGCAGCATCGGCGGCGCCGGCACCGCCGGCTCGCGGCGCTGCCGCTCCCGGCCCCCACGGTCGCACGGCTCCACGGCCGCACGGCCGCACGGCCGCACGGCCGCGCACCCGCCGCGGCGCGCCGTCTTCCCGGGTGCGGTGGAGCGCGCAGCGGCCGGTCAGCCGGAGCCGTGCTCGCGGATGGCCCGGCGGAGGAGTTCGGCGAGGTGGATCGCCCGGCGGCCGTCGGCGAGTTGGGCGATCTGGGTGCGGCAGCTGAAGCCGTCGGCGAGCAGCACGGTGTCGGGCGCGGCCGCCCGTACGGCGGGGAGCAGGACGCGTTCGGCGGCCGCGACGGAGACCTCGTAGTGACCGCGCTCGAAGCCGAAGTTCCCGGCCAGGCCGCAGCAGCCGGAGTCCGGGACCTGGTTGGCGAGGCCGATCCGGGCCTCGATCCGGCGGTCGGCGGCCGTGCCGAGGACGGCGTGCTGGTGGCAGTGCACCTGGGTCAGGCCGTGCACCTGCGGGCCCGTCAGACGGGGGAGCCCGACCCCGGTCCCGTCCAGGAACTCGGCGAGCGTGCGGACCCGTCCGGGGACGTCACCGGCCGCCGGGCCGAGCAGTCTGGGCAGTTCCTCGCGCAGCGCCGCCGTGCAGCTGGGCTCCAGGCCGACCACGGGCAGGCCGGACGGGAGGGCGCGCAGGCTGCGCCGCAGCACCCGGCGGGCGACGTCGATCTGGCCGGTGGAGATCCAGGTGAGCCCGCAGCAGACCGGCCCCTGTGGGAGCCGGACCGCGAAGCCGAGGTGCTCCAGGACCTCGACGGCCGCCTTGGCGGGTTCGGGCTCCAGCAGGTTGCTGAAGGTGTCCGGCCAGAGCAGGACCGGGGTGGCGCCGCGCCGGGTGCGGCGCTCGCGGTGGCGGAACCACTGCTCGAAGGTCTCACCCGGCAGGCCGGGCAGCCGGCGCCGAGGGTCGATGCCGCCGAGCCGCTTGAGGGCGGCGGCCGTCCGGGGCGAGCCGAGCAGGCGGTTGGCCAGCGCGGGTGCGAGCCCGGCGACGCGCAGGGTGAGCGGCAGCCAGCCCATAGAGTAGTGCGAGGCGGGGCGCAGCCGGCGGCGGTAGTGCTGGTGCAGGAACTCCGTCCGGTAGGTCGCCAGGTCGACCTGGACCGGGCAGTCGGCGGCGCAGCCCTTGCAGCCCAGACAGAGGTCGAGCGCCTCCCTGACCTCCTCCGAGCGCCAGCCGTCGGTCACCACGCCGCCCTCCTCGGCGCCGCGCAGCATCTCGGCGAGCAGCCGCGCCCGGCCCCGGGTGGAGTGCCGCTCCTCCTCGGTGACCATGTAGCTCGGGCACATCACGCCGCTCCTGGTGTCCACGCACCTGGCCACGCCGACGCAGCGGTGGACGGCCTTCAGCAGACTGCCGCCGTCCTTCTCGTAGGGGAGGGCGAGCGGCAGGTCGCGGCCGGTGAAGCGCAGGTCGGCGTCGAGCGGGCGCGGGTCGACCAAGACCCCGGGGTTGAGCAGCAGTTCGGGATCCCAGACCCGTTTGACCTGCCCGAACAGGTCGACGACCTCGGCCGGGTACATCCGGGACAGCAGCTCCGAGCGGGCCTGCCCGTCGCCGTGCTCGCCGGAGAGCGAACCGCCGTGCGCCACCACCAGGTCGGCCGCCTCCGTCATGAACACCCGGAACTCCGGCAGCCGGTGGGGCTCGGTGAGCGGAAAGTCCAGCCGCATGTGGATGCAGCCCTCGCCGAAGTGCCCGTAGGGGACGCCGCGCAGACCGTGCCGCCGGAGCAGGGCGCGCAGGTCGCGCAGGTACCCGCCGAGCCGCTCGACCGGGACCGCCGAGTCCTCCCACCCCGGCCAGGCCTCGGTGCCGTCGGGCAGCCGGGTGACGATCCCGGCCCCCGCCTCCCGGACGCCCCAGAGCTGGCGCTGCTCGCCCGGGTCGACCACCACGGCGACCGCGGCGGACCGCTCGCGGCGTACGGCGTGGGCCAACTCCCGTGCCGCGTCGAGGGCTTCGGCTCCGGTCGCGCCGCCGGTCTCCAGGAACAGCCAGCACTCGCCCTCGGGCAGCCGGTCCAGCGCGGGCGGCCGGGGCCCGGCGGCGAGCAGTGCGGCGATCAGGTCGGCGGCCATGCCCTCGACGGTGAGCGGCCGCAGCGGCAGCAGGGCGGGTACGGCGTCGGCGGCCGCCGTCTCGTCCGGGTAGCCGGCGATGACCAGTGCGCGGACGGCGGGAGCCCGGACCAGCCGTACGGTGGCGCCGAGCAGCAGGGCCCAGCTGCCCTCGCTGCCGGTGAAGGCGCGGGCGACGTCGTAGCCGCGCTCGGGCAGCAGGGCGTCGAGGGCGTAGCCCGAGGTGCGCCGGGGCAGGTCGGGCATGCCCTGGCGGAGTGCGGGCAGGTTGGCGGCGGTGAGGTCCTGCAGGGCCCGGTGCAGTGCGCCCTCGCGGCCGGGGCGTTCGCGCAGCCGGGCGCGTTCGGCTGGTGGCAGTGGTCCGGTGACGGTGAGTTCGGTTCCGTCGGCGAGCAGCAGGTCGAGGGCGTGCAGGTTGTCGGCGGTCCGTCCCCAGGCGACCGAGTGGGCGCCGCAGGAGTCGTTGCCGATCATGCCGCCGATCGTGCAGCGGCTGTGGGTGGACGGATCGGGGCCGAAGCGCAGCCCGTACCGGAGGGCCGCCGTCTGGAGGTCGTCCAGTACGGCGCCCGGCTCGACCCGGGCGGTGCGGGCGTCCGGGTCGACGGCGAGCACCCGGTTGAGGTACCGCCGGAAGTCCAGGACCACCGCTCCCGGTCCGATCGCCTGGCCGCCGATGCTGGTGCCCGCACCGCGCGGCACCACCGGGACGCCGTACTCGCGGCAGAGCGCCAGCGTGGCCCGGACGTCGTCGGTGTCGGCGGGTTTGACCACCCCCAGCGGGAGCTGGCGGTAGTTGGAGGCGTCGTGGCTGTAGACCGTGCGCTCGGCGGCGCCGAACCGCACGTCCCCGCGGACGGCGGCGTCGAGCGCACGGGCGAGCCCGTGGGGGGCAGGAGTGGTCGCCATACCGCGATCATCGCAGCGGCGGCCCCGAACGGGCAGGGGGCACCCCGGCACACCGCTGACTTGCCGTCATCTGGGAGCCTGTGCGCATGAGTGATCAACTTGGCGTCACGCCCGGCCCCTTCCTCGGCCATCTGCCGATCGGCGAGCCGACCACCCCGCCCGAGGGCTCCATCGTCGGCTGGGAGATCTTCCCGTTCGAGGGCGACCTCAAGGTGAAGGCACTCGACCGGCCGGAACTGCCCGAACCGGCCCGCGAGGGCGAGAGCGGCCCCGACGACTGCGAGCAGTGCGCCCGCCCCGACGAGAGCTTCCTGTGGACGGACAGCCACTGGCGGCTGAGCGGCCGCAACGGCCCGACCGCCGTGCCCTCGATGCTGCTGCTGATGCCCCGCGCCCATCACGACCTCGCCGACCTGCCGCCCGAGCGGGCCGCCGAGATCGGCTCGATGCTCCAGCGGGTGGAGCGGGCCGTGATGTCGCTCGGCGGGATCGGCCGGGTGCACGTCTACAAGTGGGGCGACGGCTCCGCCCACCTGCACATCTGGCTGGTGGCCAGGCCCGAGGGGCTGATGCAGTTGCGCGGTTCCTGCCTGCCGCTCTGGGAGAACGTGCTGCCCAAGCTCCCCGAGGCCGACTGGCGCGAGGCCAACCGCCGGATCGCCGCGGCGATGGCGGCGGACGGCGGCACGGCACGCGTCTGACCCGAGCCGTGCGGGCGTGCGGCCGTGGAGTACGCCCTCGACTCGCCGGCCGGGTGTGCCACAGCCGCAGCGCGGTTTCGTCGCCGCCCCGGAGCGGCACCACCCGCCGACGGCAGGCGGCGACCCTTGACGGCGTCGGCGCGGACGGCCCCGTGCACGGCCCCGCGCCCACCCGCTCGGTGGTCCGGCCGCCCGATGCCCCCGTGGGGCGGCCGGAACCGAGGTGGACGGGCGCGGCGGGCGTCAGGAGCGGCCTACGGCGTTGCGGGCGATCTGGGAGAGCTTGGCCACCTCGAAGGCTGCGTAGGCGCCGCTCGCCAGCAGGGAGAACTTGATGCCCTCGCGCCCGTCCGGGCGGCGGAAGTCGGTGGGGAGGTACGAGCGGTAGTACTCGTTGGCGCGGTGGAAGAACTGCGGGCGCTCGGCGCGCGGAACGCAGCCGCCGAGGTCGAAGACGAACAGGAAGTTGCGGATCATCCGGGTGAAGAGGAACGGTCGCGCGGCGGTGAACTCCTGGTGCTCGTCGAGGAGTTCGAAGCTGCGGCCGTACTGGTCGAAGATGTCGAAGTGGCTGCTGCCGGGCGAGCCGGTCGGGTGCACGGTGTGCCGGCGGCGGATGCGCACGCACTCCTGATCCAGGACCGCGACCCGCCGGGCGGCGAGCAGCGACTCGTGGACCACCGGGATCTCCTCGTAGTGGCCGTCGGGGAAGGACGGAACCCCGTCCCGGCGGAGCAGGCGGTCCCAGATCAGCGGGGGCGCGCCGAAGATCTCGGGGCGCTCCTGCGGCGCGAAGGCCTCGGACCCGGCCGAGGCCAGGATCCTGGCCGCACCGCCGGGCCAGACCCGGTCCCGGTGCTCGCGCGAGTGCCCGAACAGCAGGACGTCCACCTCGCCGGTCTCCGCCAGGCGGTCGGCCATCGCCTGGATCGCCTCGGGCTCCACCACGTGGTCGCTGTCCAGGAAGAGCAGGTACTCGCCCTTGGCGTGCGCCGCCCCTGCGTTGCGGCTGCGTCCGACGCCGACGGCGGCGTCCAGCCGCAGCACGCTCACTCGGGAGTCGCGCATCTCGTACGCCTCGGTGAGGCGCTCGGGGGCGTCCGGGGAGCGGTCCACGACCAGAACGACCTCGAAGTCGCGGAAGGACTGCGCGAGGAGCGAGTCCAGGCAGTCCTTCAGCTGTTTCTGTTGGTCGTAGGCGGGCAGCACGACGGAGATCAGTGGGGAGGGCATGGGCGGGAGGCTAAAGGCGTGTACACGTCCGAGCAAGGGTCAAAATGACCTCGAACCCGGCCAATACCGGTCATATCACGGCGGGTGTGCGCGATATCTTCACCAGGCTGCCACGGAGAACTGCGAACCTGAGAGCCCGTCAGCGGCGTCCGCGCGCCCGCGCGGGGAGATACGGGGAGACAGGTGGAGGCCGGACGGGGTCGTCCCTTCCGGTCGGAGGCCGGGGAGTCCCGCGCACCCTCCCGAAGGCGGGGCCCGCCGGGGCTGCGGTGCGCGGGACGGGTGGATCAGTGGGCCTGGACCGGTACGCGTGGCTCAGTACGCGTGGTGGACCTGCCAGAAGGACCAGGCGCCACAGGGGCTGCCGTAGACCTCGTTCATGTAGCCCAGGCCCCACTTGATCTGGGTGGCCGGGTTGGTCCGCCAGTCGGCGCCCGCCGAGGCCATCTTGGACGCGGGCAGGGCCTGGACCAGGCCGTACGCGCCCGAGCTCGGGTTGGTGGCGGTGACGTTCCAGCTGCTCTCGCGGGTCACGATGTTGGTGAAGCACTGGAGCTGGCTCGCCGGGACGATCTGGGCGGCGATCTGCTGCGGGGTGCCGGAGTAGCCGGTGCTCAGGCTGCTGCGCTGCTCCGAGCGCGAGGCGGCGTCGGCCTTGGCCTGGGCGTCCGCCCGTGCCTTCGCGTCGGCCTGTGCCTGTGCCTGTGCCTGCGCCTGGGCGTCGGCCTGCGCCTTCGCGTCCGCGTCGGCCTTCGCCTGGGCGTCCGCCTGCGCCTTCGCGTCCGCGTCGGCCTGTGCCTTCGCGTCGGCCGCCGCCTTGGCCTGGGCGTCCGTCTGGGCCTTGGCCTGGGCCTCGGCGAGCTGCTGGGCCTCGGCGGACCCGGTGGTGGCGGCGGTCGGTGCGGTGGCGGTCGGCGCGGTGGCCGAGGCGGTCGAGGTGTCCTGCGGCAGGGCGAGAGCGATGGTGGCGGAGCCCGCGACGGCGAAGGTGGCGACGCCGGTGATGATGGCGTTGCGGCGGTTCTTGGTGAGCTGCGAGAGCTGCGGGAGCTTCGGGAGCTGCATGGAGGAACTGACCTCTTCCGTCGGTGGAGCCGTGCGCGGGCACACGGGTGTCGCGAAGCGTGCTCGGGGGGAGAACAGCCCGCGTGCCGTGTCGGACGGCCTCGCACCCGGCCGGAGGGCGGGGTGGGCGGGACGGCGTGGCGGATCGGCTCGGGGAGCCGGACCGGCGGCGCCGCGTTGCGACCGGGACATTCTTTGCAGAGGCTTCCGGCCGTTTCAATGCGCGCTCGTACTACCGACGGTCGTAGGACGGCAGAACGCCCGGCCGAGGGCCGGGCGCGAGTGTCCGATATGCCCGCTACGGCCGCCGGTGAAACCTGGAAGTCGTGACGGTCCGTGATTGCAGCTCTGACCAGGGGCGTTCCCGGAGCCGGGGCGACGGGCCGGGGCCTGGAGGGGGCGGCGGAGCGGCCTGCCGCCGGCGCGACGACTATCGGGAGCAGTAGACGCCGGAACGGGTGTGGGCGGCCTCACAGCCGCCGCGCCGCCGCGCTGGCGCAGCGTGAACGGCCGGGTGCGGATCGTGGGGCGGGTGCCTGCTCGTGCGGCTGGTCGTGACGGCATCGCGGATCCCGACGGTCACCGTGCCCGTCGACAGTGGACCCGCCATGCCGTCGCCGTCGCCGTCGCCGTCGCTGACGTCGGCGAAGTGCGCGAAGGTCCCTGATGCCGGCAGGACCGCCGACGCGGTGCAGCCGGCCGCCGCGTCGGCCGGGGGCCGCGCCCCGGCGGGTGACCGTCCGTCAGTCCGACTTCCGTTCGGATGAGCGACGAGGACGCGGTGGATACCCTGTCGGGTCGTCAGGCCGGGCCGTGGTCAGCCTCGTTGGACGCAGTCCGGACGGCGTGTGCTCCGATACTGGGCCGGTGACTCATGTGCTGTCGATCGGGATCCTCGCCCTCGCGGTGCTCGGCGGGGCCGGGCTGGTGCAGTGGTACCTCTGGCGCAGGCTGGTCCGGGACGTCTCCGCGCCCGGTGGCCGGTACCGCAGGGCGGGGACGGTCCTGGCCGTGCTGTTGCCGCTGCTCAGCCTCGGCGCGCTGGTCGGTGGCCAGGCGCTGCCGCTGGCCGCCGAGCGGTGGCTGGCCTGGCCCGGGTACCTCTGGCTGGCCGTGATGCTGTACCTGACGCTCGCGGTGCTGGCGGGTGAGCTCGTACGGCCGCTGCTGCGGCGCAGGTGGCGGCGGCCCGGCCGGGGCGCCGGGCAGTCCCGGCCGACGGCGGGGCCGACGGCTGGGGCCCCGGGGAAAGACGGTCCGCAGGTGGTGGGGGACACGGGGAAGGCGGCGGCGCGGGCCGTACCGGACCCCGCGCGGCGGCTCTTCGTCGCGCGGACGGTCGCGATCGGTGCGGGCGGGGCGGCGGTGGCGGTCGTCGGAGCCGGCACGTACGGGGTCCTGCGCGGGCCGGGGGTGAAGCGGGTCACCGTACCGCTGGCGAAGCTGCCCCGGCGGGCGCACGGGTACCGGATCGCGGTGGTGAGCGACATCCACCTCGGCCCGATCCTCGGCCGGGCCAGCACCGAGCGCATCGTGGACACCGTCAACCGAGTGCAGCCCGACCTGATCGCGATCGTCGGCGACCTGGTCGACGGCACCGTGCCCGACCTCGGACCGGCCGCCGAACCGCTCGCCCGGCTGCGGGCGCGCGACGGGGCCTTCTTCGTGACCGGCAACCACGAGTACTACTCGGGCGCCGCGCCCTGGGTCGAGTTCGTCCGCAGGCTCGGTGTCCGTCCGCTGGAGAACGCCCGGGTGGAGCTGCCCTGGTTCGACCTCGCCGGGGTCAACGACATCGCGGGCACCGCGGAGGGCGAGGGGCCCGACTACGGGCGGGCGCTCGGCGACCGCGACCGCACCCGGACCGCTGTCCTGCTCGCCCACCAGCCGGTGGCCGTCCACGAGGCGGTGCGCCGGGGCGTCGACCTCCAGCTCTCCGGGCACACCCACGGTGGCCAGCTCTGGCCCGGCAACCACCTCGCCGCGCTGGTCAACCCGACGGTCGCCGGGCTGGAGCGCTACGGCGACACCCAGCTCTACGTCACCCGGGGTGCGGGCGCCTGGGGGCCGCCGGTCCGGGTCGGCGCGCCCTCGGACATCACCGTCGTCACGCTGGCGTCGCTCCGGGCCTGAACCCGTGCGCGTGCTCCCCGCCCGCCCGTCCGTCCGTCCGCCCGTCCGCCGCCCGCTCGCCCGAAAGCGCGGCTCGCCGGCCTGCGGCACGCCGACGGGGGCCCGAGGGCGCAGGCTGGAAGGGGATGGGTGAGCGGAACGGAGGTCGGGCCCGTGTACTTCACCGATCGACGGGATGCCGGTCGGCAGCTGGCCGCCCGGCTGGAGCAGTTGCGCGGCCAGGACGTCGTGGTGGTCGGCCTGCCGCGCGGGGGCGTGCCGGTGGCGGCCGAGGTCGCCGAGGCCCTGGGGGTGCCGCTGGACATCTGCGTGATCAGGAAGCTGGGTGCACCGTTCCAGCCCGAACTCGGGCTCGGCGCGATCGGCGAGGGCGGCGTACGGGTGCTCAACCGGGAGGTGATGCGGCTCGCCGGGGTCTCGGAACAGCA
The DNA here is from genome assembly GCF_042264695.1 of Kitasatospora sp. NPDC056138. Classification (NCBI taxonomy): domain Bacteria; kingdom Bacillati; phylum Actinomycetota; class Actinomycetes; order Kitasatosporales; family Streptomycetaceae; genus Kitasatospora; species Kitasatospora sp. NPDC056138. The sequence continues at coordinate 75,309 of NZ_JBHJVK010000017.1, forward strand.
GCTTGCGCCGGTCGAGGAGCGCGAGCGTGCCGAGCTCGCCCGTCGGGTGGCCCGTTACCGGGACGGCCGCCCCGGTGTCGCCCTCACCGGGCGGACGGTGGTGGTGGTCGACGACGGCGTGGCCACCGGGTCCTCCGCGCGGGCCGCGTGCCAGATCGTCCGGCACCTGGGCGCGGCGCGGGTGGTGCTCGCGGTGCCGGTGGCGCCGAGGGACTGGGTGTCCCGGCTGGGCGAGGACGCCGACGAGCTGGTGTGCGTCCGTACGCCGCTGTCGTTCTACGCGATCGGGCAGTTCTACCAGGACTTCGATCAGACCTCGGACCAGGAGGTGGCGGTCTGCCTCGACCACGCGGCCCGGCGGATGGCGGCCGCAGCCGGTGCGGCTGAGCCGGGCGACGACGAGGACCATCCGGACCGGGGGCCGGACGGGACAGCGGGCACCCCGGCCGCCGAGGGCGAGCCGGGGGGCCGGGGCGCCCCGGGCAGCGGCGAGGGCGGATCGGACGGGGACCCCCGAGGTGCCCACCGCGGCCTGTTCGGACGGGGGTTCCGCCGGAGTCCGGGCGGACGGGCGGCCGACCTCGCCGTTGCCCGGGAGGTCGAGCTCCCGGTGGGCGGCGGCCGGTCGGGCGGCACGCTGACGCTGCCGGCCGACGGCGCGGCGGGCGTGGTGCTGTTCGCGCACGGCAGCGGCAGCAGCCGGCACAGCCCGCGCAACCGCTTCGTCGCCGAGCGGCTGAACCGGGCCGGACTGGCGACACTGCTGTTCGACCTGCTCACCGAGGCCGAGGCCGCCGACCGGACCAGGGTGTTCGACATCGCGCTGCTCGCCGAGCGCCTGGGCGAGGCCACCCGTCGGCTGCGGGAGCAGCCGACGGCGGGACGGCTGCCGATCGGGTACTTCGGGGCCAGTACCGGAGCGGCCGCCGCGCTGTACGCCGCGGCCGAGCCCGGGGCGTCGGTCGGCGCGGTGGTCTCCCGGGGCGGACGGCCCGACCTGGCCGCCGGGCGGCTGCCCGAGGTGACGGCTCCCACGCTGTTCATCGTCGGCGGCGACGACCACCCGGTGCTGGAGCTGAACCGGCAGGCGCAGGAGCGGTTGCGCTGCGAGAGCCGGTTGTCCGTGGTCCCCGGCGCGACCCATCTCTTCGAGGAGCCGGGCACCCTGGCCGTCGCGGCCGACCTGGCCGCCGACTGGTTCGCCGAACACCTGACGGCGGCGGACGAGGAGGACGAGGAGCAGTAGGGCCCTTCCTCGGACTCCCGTCCGCCGGGCGGACGGCGGGGCACGCCGCTCGTCGCGTTGCCGTCCCTCGCCGACGGCCCCCGGCCGTCGGCCGGGAGGTGCCCCCACCACATGGAATCTCCCCGGCCTGCGGCCGGGAGGCGCCCCCGTCCGCCGCCTCGCGGTGCACGCACCCCGACGCCGCCCGGGCCGCCCGCCAGGCGGACGGCGGGCGGACGGCGGGAGTTCGAAGGCGATTCCGGGGTCCTTGACCCGGACCTTCCGTGCGGATACGAACTGATCTTGATCGGGGCCGACCGCCTCGGACGGCTGTTCGGGCCGTTAGGCTGTGCCCCCGGCTGATGGTGAAGTCCACTGGAGGTGGGTCGATTTGTCGGATCGTCAGAACGAGCAGCGCGACCTGATCGCGATCGGGCGCGGGTTCGACACCTGGGAGCCGCCGGAGATCGACACCTCCGTGCCGCACTCGGCGCGGATGTACGACTACTGGCTCGGCGGCAAGACGCACTTCGCGCCGGACCGCGCCCTCGGCGAGGCCATCGAACAGGCCATCCCCGACATCAAGACCATGGCCAGGGAGAACCGGACCTTCCTCGGCCGGGCCGTGCGCCACCTGGTGCGCGAGGCCGGGATCAGGCAGTTCCTGGACATCGGCACCGGCATCCCGACCGGCGGCAACACCCACGAGGTCGCCCAGGCCGAGGCGCCCGGCAGCCGGGTCGTGTACGTGGACAACGACCCGATCGTGCTCGCCCACGCCCGCGCCCTGATGGTCAGCGGCGGCCAGGGCGAGACCGCCTACATCCACGCCGACCTGCGCCGGCCCGAGGCGATCCTCGCCCACCCGGCGCTGACCGGGACCCTGGACCTCACCGAGCCGGTCGGCCTGATGCTGGTCGCCATCCTGATGCTGCTGCGCGACGACGAGGACCCCAGGGGCAAGGTGGCCACCCTGCTGGACGCGCTGCCCTCCGGCAGCCACGTGGTGATCACCCACCCGACCGGCGACTTCGACCCCGAGGCGATGGAGGCGGTGGCCGCCAAGGCGGCGCAGGGCCGGATGACGATCGTCCCGCGGACCCGCGCCCAGGTCGAGGAGTTCTTCGCGGGCTGGGAGCTGGTGGAACCCGGGGTCGCCCCCGTGATGGCCTGGCGCCCGGACGGCGAGCCGCCCGTCGACCCGCACGCCGCGTACTACTGGGCGGGTGTCGCCCGCAAGCCGTGACCCCGAGCGCTGGGCCGAGCCCTGAGTCGACCGCTGAGCCGAGCTCTGAGTCGACCCCCGCGCGCCGCCCTGCCGCCGCCCGGTGACCCCGCAGGCGGGGCCGGGCAGCGGCGGCGGCCGGTGTGCTGGACTTGGAGCGTGACCGAGTCGCCGACGCCCGAGGTGTCCCTGCGCTTCGCTCCCGAGCTGTGGCTGTTCCTCCGCAGCCGGGACCGGCACGAGTCGGTGCGGACGGCCCAGGACGGCACGGCTTCGCTGGGGCACCTGGTGGAGTCGCTCGGAGTACCGCTGACCGAGGTCGGTCCGCTGGAGACGGCGGGCCGCCGGGTGGGGCCGGCGTACCGCCCGGGCGGTGGCGAGGTGGTCCGGGTGGCGGCGGTCGGCAGGCCGCAGCAGGTGCCGGGCGGCCCGGCGGCGGGCTTCCTGCTGGACGTCCACCTCGGTGCACTCGCCCGGCGGCTGCGCCTGCTCGGGGTGGACACCGCCTACCGCAACGACCTGGACGACGACGAACTGGTCCGCCGGGCCAACGCGGAGCGGCGGATCCTGCTCACCCAGGACCGCGGGCTGCTGCGCCGCCGCGCGCTCTGGCTCGGCGGCTACGTCCGGGGCTCCGCGCCGGACGCCCAGCTCGCCGACGTCCTGGACCGGTTCGCTCCGCCGGCCGCGCCCTGGAGCCGCTGCACCGCCTGCAACGGAGTGCTGGCGCAGGTGGCCAAGGCCGAGGTCGAGGCGCTGCTGCGCCCCGGCACCCGGCGGACGTACGACAGCTTCGCCCGCTGCCGGGACTGCGGCCACGTCTACTGGCACGGTGCTCATCACCGGCGGCTGGAGTCGATCGTGGCCGCAGCACTGGGCGGCAGCGGGCGAAGCGGTGGGGGCTGACGGAGGTCAGGCCTGGGCCAGTGCCTCCCTGGCGGCGGCGGCCTTGCGGCGGCTGCCGACGACGGCCGAGGCGGCGAGCACCACGGCGGCGGCGACCAGCGAGAGGACCATCTGGGTCAGCCCGTCGGGGTCGGTGCACATGTAGACCATGACGAAGGTGATCATGCCGATGGTCGCCCAGGTCAGGTAGGGGAAGAGCCACATCCGCACGGTCAGCTTCTCGGGCGACTCGCGCTCCAGGATCCGGCGCATCCGCAGCTGGGAGACGGCGATCGCCAGCCAGACGAAGAGCGCCACCGCACCGGAGGAGTTCAGCAGGAACTGGAAGACGGTGGCCGGCCACATGTAGTTGAAGAAGACCGCGAGGAAGCCGAAGACCACGGAGGCGAGGATCGCGGTGCGGGGCACACCGTTCCCGCTGACCTTGCCGAAGGAGCTCGGGGCGTCACCGCGGCGGCTGAGCGAGAAGGCCATCCGGGAGGCGGTGTAGAGGCCGGAGTTCAGGCAGGAGAGCACGGCGGTCAGGACAATGAGGTCCATCACGCGGCCGGCGCCGGGGATGCCCACGTGGTCGAGGACGGCGACGTACGGGCTGCCCTTGACGGCGGCGGAGTTCCAGGGGAGGAGCGTGACGACGATGGCGATCGAGCCCAGGTAGAAGACGCCGATGCGCCAGATCACGCTGTTGGTGGCCTTGCGGACGGCGGTCTTCGGGTCGGCGGTCTCGCCCGCCGCGAGGGTGACGATCTCGCTGCCCATGAAGGCGAAGACCACGGTGAGCATGCCGGTGAAGACCGCGCCGATGCCGTGCGGGAGGAAGCCGCCGTTACCGGTCAGGTTGGTCATGCCGGGCGAGTGGGTCCCCGGCAGGACACCGAAGACCGCCAGGGCACCGATCACGATGAAGGCCGCGATCGCCACCACCTTGATGCCCGCGAACCAGAACTCGAACTCGCCGTAGGAGGAGACCGAGAAGAGATTGGTCGCGGTGAGCACAGCCATCACGATCAGGGCGAACGTCCACTGGGGCACCCCCGGCATCCAACTGTTGAGGATCTTCGCGCCGGCGGTGGCTTCCACGGCCAGGACCACGACCCAGAAGAACCAGTACAGCCAGCCGATCGAGAATCCGGCCCATCGGCCGAGTGCGCGGTCCGCGTAGGCGGAGAACGAGCCGCTCTGCGGGTCGGCGGCGGACATCTCGCCGAGCATCCGCATGACCATGACGACGAGCGCGCCGGCCAGCGCGTAGGAGAGGAGGATGCCGGGGCCGGTGGACGCGATCCCGGCGCCCGAGCCGACGAACAGCCCGGCGCCGATCACTCCGCCGATCGCGATCATCGAGAGGTGCCGGTTCTTCAGGCCTGCCTGGAGGTGGCCGTGGCCGCCCGGGGTCTCCGGGCCCTGGCCGGTGGCGCCCGGCTGCTGGGGCGCCTTGGTGGATTCCATGCTCATCAGGTGTGACTGCCTTCCCAACGCGCGGGCACTCGGTCTGCGATCACAGAGGTGGGGACAGGACCACGCGTTGGGTCGAAACGTAGCTACTAAAACGGGACAACGGAACCTTTGGGCACAAATCGTTGCCCTCTCGAACACAAAAACTTTACGTAATTGAGCGTGACGAGAGGTTACCGACGAGTCCTGGGCGGAGCTGCGGAGAGGCAGTCGTCGCAGGTGGCGAGGCCCGGGCGCGGTGGTGGCGGCAGCAGGTGGCGCGACCGTACGACGCTCGCTGGGGCGGGACGGTTCCGTCCCGGGGCCGACCGCCCTGGCCCGCCCGCCGCGGCCAGGTGGTGCACCCCGTACAGCGGGACGCCGAGCGAGAAGGCGTAGCCCTTGGCGGCGGCCACGCCGACCTGGAGGGCGCCGAAGAGCCCCGGGCCGGTGGTCACCGCGACCGCTCCGACGTCGCCGAGGGTCGGCCCCGCCCGGTCGAGGGCCTCCCGTACCACCGGTGCGACGGCGTGCACGTGGGCCCGCGCGGCGATCTCGGGCACCATGCCGCCGAACCGGGCGTGCTCGTCCATGCTGGACGCCACGCCGAGCAGCACCCCGTCCCGGACCAGTCCGGTGCCGGTCTCGTCGCAGGACGACTCGATCCCCAGCGCCACGGGCTTCGACCCGACCATCGCGTACTCAATTGCCCAGTATTCGCAACTGCAAACTATGTGCAATAAAGTACCCGACGGCGTCCGGCGGGTTTGAACCGGCCGGTGGCACGCCAGGATTCGGGAATGACGGAATCTCCGCTGCCAGTGGCCCGGGTCTCCGACGAAGTGCGGGAGGCGCTGGAGCGCCGCGCGCCGGTGGTCGCGCTGGAGTCCACGATCATCGCCCACGGTCTGCCGAGGCCCCGGAACCTGCGGGTGGCGGCCGAGCTGGAGGAGCTGGTCAGGTCGGCGGGTGCGGTGCCCGCGACCGTCGCCGTCCTGGACGGGGTGCCGCACATCGGGCTGGCGAAGGACGGTCTCGAGCGCGTCGCCGGTGACCGCTCGCTGCGCAAGCTGGGCTTCCGCGACCTCGCCCCGGCCCTGGCGGGCGGAGCGAGCGGGGCCACCACGGTCTCCGCGACCGCGTTCCTGGCGGCCCGCGCGGGCATCCGGGTCTTCGCCACCGGCGGGCTCGGCGGAGTGCACCGCCGGTGGACGGCCACCCAGGACGAGTCCGCCGACCTCGCGCTGCTGGCGCGGACCAGGATCACCGTGGTCTGCGCCGGGGTGAAGTCGGTGCTGGACGTGCCGGCCACCCTGGAGCGCCTGGAGACGCTGGGCGTGACCGTGCTCGGCTACCGCACGGCCGAGTTCCCCGGCTTCTACCTGACGAGTTCGGGCCGGCCGGTGGACTGGACGGTGCACGAGCCGTCCGAGGTCGCGGCCGTGATGCGGGCCCAGGACGCGCTCGGCGGCCTCGACTCGGCCGTGGTCGTGGCCAATCCGGTGCCGGTGGCCGAACAGCTCGACCCGCGCCTGCACGACCGGGTGCTGGCCGACGGGCTGGCGGCGGCCGACCGGGCGGGTGTCGACGGGCAGGCGATCACGCCGTTCCTGCTCTCCTACCTGGTCGAGCACACCGGCGGCGCCTCACTGGAGGCCAACCTGGCGGCCGTGCGCGGCAACGTCCGGCTCGGTGCGGCGATCGCCGTCCGGTGGGCCGGGCGATGAGCCGACGCACAGCGGGCAACGCCCTGGTGGTGATCGGCGACGTCGTCACCGACATCGTCGCACTGCACGCCAACGCCCTGGCCCCGGACACCGACACCGCCGCGAGGATCGCCTTCCGGCCCGGTGGCTCGGGGGCCAACACGGCTGCCTGGGCGGCCTGTTCCGGCGCCGAGGTGAGGTTGCTGGCCCGGGTCGGCGCCAACTCGGCCGACTGGCACCGGGAGGAGCTGTGCGCCGCCGGAGTCGACCCGCACCTGGTGGTGGACCGGCAGGCCCCGACGGCGGTGGTGATCTCACTGGTGGACGCCGGGGCCGAGCGCACCCTGGTCACCGACAGCGGCGCGGCCACCCGGCTCTGCAGCGCCGACTGGGACGCCGCGCTGCTGGCCGGATCGGCCCGGGTCCACCTGTCCGGGTACCTCTACTTCACCGAAGCCGGGCGGCAGTTGGCGGCCACGGTCCATGCGGCCGCCCGTGCGGCGGGCATCCCGGTGAGCGTCGATCCGGCGTCCACCGGTTTCATCGAGCTGCTCGGCCTGCCCGCCTTCCTGGCCGCGGTCGGCGGTACCGGGCTCGTCCTGCCCAACCTGGCGGAGGCGCGGCTGCTCGCCGGGACGGCCGACCCGGTGGCCGCCGCCGAGCGGCTCAGCGCGGTCCACGGCGAGGCCGTGGTCAAGCTCGGCGCGGCCGGCGCGCTGGCAGCCCGGCAGGGTGAACTGCTCGCCCGGGTGCCCGGGGTGGCCGCCCTGGCCGTGGACAGCACCGGCGCGGGCGACGCCTTCACCGGAGGCTTCCTCGCCGCCCGGCTCTTTGGCGCGGACCTGGTCGAGGCCACCGTGGCCGGCTGCCGGACCGGTGCCGCCGCCGTCGAGGTGCTCGGGGGCCGGCCGCCGGTCCGGAGCTGAGAATTCCGTTTCAGCGGCCAGGAGTTGTCGCATTCGGTCGAACGGTGGGCCGAACATGCACGGCCGGGTGCCCGGCGGTCACCGGCCGGGGGAGGCGCTCAGCCGGTTGGGCGGGTGTCCGCGAGGGTGTTCCAGAACATCAGCTCGTAGCACCGCAGCTGCTGTCCGTAGCGGCGCCCGCCGTCGATCCGCTCGGCGGTGAGGCCGGCCGAGGCGAGGACCCGGACGGTCTGCTCCTCCAGCTCCGGCGCGGGCTCGGCGAAGAAGTCGAAGAACGCGCAGGCCGCGTCCGGGAAGCCGTAGTGGCTCCGCAGTGCGCGGGCGACACTCGCGCAGTATCCGCCCCAGGCTGCGAAGTTGGCGGCGAGCGCCAGGATCGTCCCGGTCGGTTCGCCGTTGAGGGCGAGCCAGGCGAGGTAGGCGGGGTAGGCCTGGCAGCCGGCGAGCGGTTCGCGGGCGGCGGCCTCGGCGGGAGTCAGGCCGCAGCCCTCGGCGAAGCCGGTCAGTGCGCGCAGTGCCTGGCTCTCGCCCTCGGCGAGAGCGGCGAACCAGCCGCCCGCCGGGACGTCCGCGCACCGGGCGGCCAGCACGAGCAGGCTGCGCCGGTCACTGGTGATGATCCGGTGCTGCTGCGCGGCGAGTTCGGCCAGCACGGCGACCGGCGCCCGCCCGTCGGCGATCAGCGGGAGCAGCCGGTTCTCCCGTTCGCCGGGTGCGAGCTCCCGGCGGACGCTCCGCAACACCTCACGTGCCTGTGCGCTCATCGGCTCTCCCCGGGATGACGGTGCCGGCAGGTCCTGCGGACCGGGCTGAGGACCAGGCTAGGCGGGGTCGGCCCCGGTGTCCGGCAGGCCGCGCCAGCGGGTGCCGCGGCTGTCAGGCGCCGCCGGCCGGGCCGTTCACGGGGTGGTGGCCGCAGTCGGCGGAGACGTCCAGTGCCGTGCGGCGCAGTTCGGGCAGCAGGGCCCGGACCTGGTCGCGGCCGAGCACCACGTCGGGAACGGAGAGCGAGATCCCGGCCACCACCGCGCCGCTCGCGTCGCGCACGGGGGCGGCGATGCAGTTGATGAAGGTCTCGTGCTCGGCGTCGTCCACGGCGTACCCCTGGGCGGCGACCCGGCGCAGCTCCGCCAGCAGGGTGGCGGCGTCGGTGATCGTACGGTCGGTGAACCGGGTGTAGTCGAGGCGGGCCGCGACCCGTTCGCGCTCCGCCGCCGGGAGGTCGGCCAGCAGCACCTTGGCGATCGCGGTGGCGTGCAGCGGCATCGGGGCACCGATCCGCGAGTACATCCGGATCGGCTGGCGGGACTCGAACTTGTCCAGGTAGACGACGTCGCCGCCCTCGTACACCCCCAGGTGCACGGTCTGGCCGGTGGACCGGTTGAGGCCGGCCAGGTGAGGTGCGGCGATGTCGCGGATGCCGCGCTGCGCCAGTGCCGCGTGGGACAGCTCGAAGGTCCGGGAGCCGATGTGGAAGCCGTGCGCGCGGTCCCGGTAGACGAAGCGCTCCTCCTCCAGGGTCCGCACCAGCCGGAGCACCGTGGTCTTGTGGACGCCCAGTTCCTCCGCGAGCTGGTCCATCGTGCGGGGACCCTCGCCGAGCCGGATCAGAATCGTCAGCGCCCGGGAGAGGCTCTGGCTCACTGCTGCACTCCTGTTGCCGTCATGGTGGTCTTCCCCCGTTCGCCCGGGGTGACCGCCCGGGGTGACCGCCCGGGGTGACTGTCCGGGGTGATTGACCGTCGCGCCGGGGTGGTGCTAGAACGAGTCTCGCATATTGCGCAATGAACGTTGCACATAGTGCAATCCACGGGTGACCCCGGGGCGGCGCACGAGCGGGGCGGGGGGCCGATGGCAGAGCTGGTGATCCGCGGCGCGACGGTCGTCGACGGCACCGGCGCTCCCGGGCGGCGCGCCGACGTGGCCGTCCGCGACGGCCGCATCACCGGGATCGGCCGACGGCTGCCCGGGCGCAGCGTGCTCGACGCCACCGGCCTGGTCCTGTGTCCCGGCTTCGTCGACATGCACGCGCACTCCGACCTCGCCCTGCTCACCGCTCCCGACCACGCCGCCAAGGTCAGCCAGGGCGTCACCTGCGAGGTCCTCGGCCAGGACGGCCTCTCCTACGCCCCCGTGGACGACGGCACCCTCGACCAGATCCGGCACGCCATCGCCGGGTGGAACGGCAACCCGCCCGACTTCGACTGGAGTTGGCGCAGCGTCGGCGAGTACCTCGACCGCCTCGACCGGGGCATCGCGGTCAACGCCTGCTACCTGGTGCCACAGGGCTCGGTACGGATGCTCGCCATGGGCTGGGACCGGCGCCCGGCCACCGGGGCCGAACTCGACCGCCAGCGCGAGCTGGTGGCCACCGCCCTGCGGGAGGGCGCCGTCGGCATGTCCAGCGGCCTCACCTACGCACCCGGGATGTACGCCGACACCGCCGAACTCGCGGCCCTGTGCGAGGTGGTGGCCGCACACGGCGGCTACTACTCCCCGCACCAGCGCTCCTACGGCGTCGGCGCACTGGAGGCCTACGCCGAGATGATCGAGGTCTCGCTGCGCTCCGGCTGTCCGCTGCACCTCGCGCACGCCACCATGAACTTCGGTGTCAACCAGGGCCGTGCCGGGGACTTCCTGGCCCTCCTCGACCGGGCCGTCGCCGCGGGCTGCGACCTCACCCTGGACACCTACCCCTACCTCCCCGGCTCCACCACCCTGGTCGCCCTGCTGCCCAGCTGGGCCTCCCGCGGCGGGCCCGCCGCGATCCTCCGACGGCTCGACGACCCGACCGAACTCGCCCTGATCCGGCACGACGTGGAGCGGCGCGGCTCCGACGGCTGCCATGGAGTCCCGGTGGACTGGCAGGCCGTCGAGATCTCCGGCTCGCACTCCCCGGACGCCATCGGGCGCACCGTCGCCGAACTCGCCGAGGCCCGCGGACGGCGCCCGTTCGACGTCTACCGGGACCTGCTGGTCGCGGACGGGCTGAGCACCACGATCATCCAGCACGTCGGGCACGAGGAGAACGTCCGGGCGATCATGCGCCACCCGGCGCACACCGGCGGCAGCGACGGACTGCTCGCCGCCGCCAAACCGCACCCCAGGGCCTGGGGCACCTTCCCCCGCTACCTCGGTCACTACGTCCGCGAACTCGGCGTCCTCGGGCTGGAGGAGTGCGTCGCCCACCTGACCGGCCGCCCGGCCCGCCGGCTGCGCCTCGCCGATCGTGGCCTGATCAGGCCGGGACACCACGCCGACCTGGTCCTCTTCGACCCCGCCACGGTCGCCGACACCGCCACCTTCGCCGACCCGTGCCGACCGGCCACCGGCATACCCCACGTGTTCGTCGGCGGCACCCGGGTCATCGCCGACGGCCGGCCCACCGGCGCGCTCCCCGGCCGGGCGCTGCGCCGCACCGCCGACGGATCCACCCGGTGACCGCCGGTACCCCCGCAGCCGTCCTCGTCCCCGCCGTCGACGGGGGACGCGGTACCGCCCTTCGACCCGTCCGGCCGCCCGGACCCCGCTGACCTCGGCCGAGGCCGGGCCGAGGTCAGCGCGCGGCGGCGCGGCTCGGCTCGGGGTGGGCGACCTGGTCGGGCATCGGCAGGGCGCGGCCCTCCAGCTCCAGGACACAGGTCGGCAGGTGCAGGCCGGGCGCCGGGCGGTCGAGCCGGACGGTGAAGGGGCGGGCGGGGTGGTCGGGCAGCTCTCCGGTCAGCCTGCGCGGCAGGTGGCCGGTACCGCGTTCGCGCAGGAACCCGACCTCCTTGCCGTCCACGAGCAACTCGGTCTCGGTGAGCAGACCGGAGCGGACGTTCACGGTGATCGAGTGGCCGTACTGATCCCGGTGGAAACTGTGGCGTCGACGCATGGCGCGCTCCCTCACAGACCTTCTGCGCCCCCTTGGTCCAGTCTAGGAGCGCACCGCCGCGCGGACGCGCCGGTACCCTCGCGGTCGCGCACACCCGGAGGCGGCGAAGGTCCCGGCCCGATCGGGCCGCGATCGGCGAGGCGCAGCCGGCGGGCCGCCTCGGCCCTGCGAGTCGCTGCGCCGCCCGTCCGGTGCGGTTCGCGGTACCCCGGCTCAGCTGTGCGGTTCTGCCCCGGATCGGCCGCGCGGATCGCGGTGCTCCGCCGCCACGCCCGGCCCGCGCAGGGCCCGGGCTTCGGCCAGCGCCTCCCGGGACAGCGGCCGGGGCACCCTCTCGAGCCGGCAGGGCGGCGGGGCGTCGGTGCGGGACGTACGGGTGGTGCGGTCCAGGACGATGGCCCGGCCGCGGCCGGTCAGGGTCAACCCCGCGCCCTGCGGGGCCAGCGCGTGGCGGGCGATGACCGCTCCGCTCGCGGTGGTGATCGACAGGAACGGTTCGTCAAGGCGCCGGCAGACCCGTACCACGGCGCCCGACAGGTCGGCGGGGACCGGGTAGTAGTTGCCGCGGTAGGACACCTGGCCCTGAGAAGTGACGGTTCTGCTGGCGTGGATCCGAACCGGGAACGGAGCGTCGGGCAGGTCGGCCAGCGCCGGCGCGCGGGCTGCCGCGGCCGGGTCGCCGGCCGGCCGGCGGCGGCCGTCCATCCGGCCGGCGAGGCGGTCGAGGCGGTCCTGTGCCGCCCAGAGGCCGATCTCGCCCGGCAGCGCGCGCCACCAGCGCCGAACGGCACGGCGACCGGCCTCGCCCGTCTCGTCCTCCGCGTCGGACCGGCCGGTTCGCCCGGCGCGGCCGGCCGGGCGGATGTCGACCTCGGCGCCGTAGTACCTGGCCGCGTCGGCGAAGGCCGGCGTCACCCGGCCGGTCGTCGGACAGCACACGGCCGGTGTCCGGTCGAACTGCCAGCGCCCGGTGGTGCCGCCGATGCGCCGGATCACCTGGTCCACGGCCTCCAGCAGTTCGGGGAAGTCCGTGCTCTCCGCCAGTACTCCGCGCCAGCGGCCGCGGCCGGCCAGCGAGGCCGTCAGCAGGAGGGCGTGGTCCCCGTAGCCCCAGTGCGCGGGCGGGTCCGGCAGTCTCAGCCACTCGAACCGGACCGCCTCGTCCGCCAGGTGGAGGCCGGTGCCGTGGCCCCGGTACCGGTCGGGCCGGCAGAGCTCGCACGGCGGCCGGACCCGGTGCCTGCGCAGTGCACGGGTGAAGGTCGAGTAGCCACCCGGATAGCCCAGCGCGACCGCCTCGTCGTACAGCACGGAGGCCGGCAGGTGCGGATCGTCGATGAGGCGCTGCCGGGTGTACGGCAGGAACCGCGAGTACTCGTCCTGGACGGGGCTGCGGACCCCCGCGATCCGATCCCCGTCGAGGTAGGCCCTCACCGTCTTGCGGTCACGCCCCAGGTGCCGGGCGATCGCCGAGATGGACCACCCCTGACGACGAAGTTCCCGTACATCCGAGTATTCCTCCTTGGTGAGCATCCGTTGCCCCTCGCAGCCCTGACCGAAACCACATGCGGGTTCTCAATTGATGACGAAACCCCAAGCGGCGGCAAATGTTACACGATGTCGGAAAGATCGAATGGAAGAATGGGCGCACCCGCCAGGGCGCGCACCTCTGGGGAATTTCGGTGAGCGGTGCGGCCGTGGCAGGCTTTGCGCCACCCCCCGCGCCACTGGGGAGATTCAGCGAGCACCGCCGGAAATTAATACGTAAGGGTCGGCAATCCGGAAATCGACCCCGGTGACCCCCTGGGCAGGTGCCCCGCCGGTCGGCCGCGCGCCCGGGAAATTTCCGGACCGGGCGGCATCGGCCGTTCATGTCATTGCGGGTAATTTCGACGAGCATCCGGGATATCGAATATGGAAGGACGCCCGTCTGCCGCACATGCGCGGGCCGGTCGCCGTTCGTTGACGGGGGCATGAGTTCAATGCGCCAGCCAATGGCTTCACCGCCGTCGCAGCACGATCCGGTCGCCAGTCTCGGAAAGTGGCTCTTCGTCCCGGACCGGCGGAATTTCGCGGGCGACGTACGGACCGGCTACCTGTCGTGCAACGGTGAACGGGTCGTCCTGCAGCACTGCTCGCGCCTGCTGGCGGACTTCGTGCGGACGATCCGTCAGCTGGAGGAGGACTTCGCCGCCCGCTGCGGGGTCGATTCCGTCAAGGTCAGGTGCCATGTATGACCCCGCGGGGGAGTTCTTCCCCTCCTACGGGGCCACTGTCTACTACGGCCCCGAGGACTACCCGCGGGCCGCCCCCTACGAACACGCTCCCTACGAACACGCCGCCTACGAGCACGCCCCCTACGAACAGGGCAGCTGGGAGACCGAAGCCCTCTTCGTCCCCCATCCCCGGGGCGCCGCCGACGACTTCGCGACGGTCGGCGCCAACCAGGTGGCCGCGCCGGTGCCCCGGCACCGGCGGCGGGAACATCCGCGCACGGCGCCGTGGTCGGAGATCTTCAGCTCGCTGTTCGGGGTGCTCACCGCCGTCACGGTCACCGCCATGTGCCTGCTGGGGTGGACCCTCTCCTACCACCCGTTGCAGGACCTGGCGTTCTCCCGGGTGCCGCACGGACTGTCGCGGCTGTGGCCGCTCATCGTCTACGGGCCGTGGATCGTGGGCTGCCTGTCGGTGCTGCGCGCCGCGCTGGACGGGCGACGGCTGCTGCACTCCTGGGTCGTGGTGGTGCTGTTCTCCAGCGTCGCGACCGGGCTGTGCATCGCCGACGTGTCGTGGACGGTGCCGGACGTGATCGTCGCCGGGCTCCCGCCGGTCACCGCGGTCGTCTCCCTGCACCAACTGGTCCGCCAGCTCACGTCGGGCAAGGGCGCGCACCGGCCCGCGTACCGGCAGGCCGCACACAAGTCCTCCCGCTGAGAGGAGTACGGAGGCGGCCGGGGTCGCGTACGGGTCGTTGTACGAGAGCTCTCGGTACAGGGACGCGAGACCGGCGTCCGAGGTGTCGTCGAAGTCGGTCGCGTACGGGGCGGCGGACTCGATCAGGGTGGTGAAGAGCGAGACGGTGCCGTCGCCGTTGTCGGCGATCTCGATGATGCGGGCGTGCTGGGGGAAGTCGACGTGCGAGGCGGTGTTGATCTCCCAGAAGGAGCGCTCGGGCACCGCGTGGCCGTGCGGGGTGATCCGGTTCTCGTGGGTGTGGCCGTTCACCCAGGCGAGGACGTTCGGGTAGCGCTGGAGCAGGGCGACCAGCTCGTTGCCGTCGTGCCGCTTCTCGAAGATGTTGCGCGGGTCGGGTCGCAGGTTGCCCATGCTGGTGCTGGTGTGGTGGCTGAAGATCACGACCAGGTCGTTGCCCTTGCCGCCGCGCACCGGGTGCCCGTCGCCGTCGTACCAGTGGCCGCTGTGCGCCTGCAACGTCCGCTCCAGCCACTGCAGTTGGGCGGTGCCGAGGGAGCCGTCCGCGAAGCCGGCCTCGTTGGTGGTGTCCAGGCTGATGCCGAGGACCCCGTCGGCGATGCGGAAGGTGTAGTAGAGCTTTCCGCTGTCGGCGGCGTCCGCCGTGAAGCCGTGGCCGACCGGGCCGGGGCCGGTGACGGCCGGGTCCAGATGGGCCTTGGCGAACTCCTTGAGGGTGAACGGCCGGCGGCGCTCGTCGGGGGTGATCCGGCGGACCGCGTTGCCGTCGGCCAGCAGCCTGCCCAGCAGCAGGGCGGCACCGGCCGGGTCGCGCCGCAGCGCCTCCATGATCTTCGCCGCGTCGGCGTCGTTGCAGCCCTCGAGCTTGCGGTCGCCCGCGTACAGGGCGCCGAGCAGCCCGAGGTCGGGCAGCGTGCCCTCCAGGCTGTCGTCGTGGTTGCCGACCGTGCTGTACCACGGGACGTCGAGCCCGGGGGCGTCGAACGGACGGCCCGCAGCACCGAGGAAGCCCGGCACCTGGGGGAAGCCCTTGGCCTTGTAGTCGTCGCGGAAGGAGATCTCGGGGTTCCAGTACGCGCTGCTGCCCGAGTTCTGCACGCCCTCGTAGCGGGTCGGGTCACCGGTGTTCGGGGTGATCCGGCCACCGCTCAGGACGTTCAGGTACCAGTCGAGCTCGATCCGCTCGTGGTTGTCGGTGTTGTCGCCGGTGGTCATCACCAGGTCGAACGGCTTGCCCGTGTACGGGCCCGCGGCCAGCGAGTTGACCCGCTCGACCAGCGAGGAGGCGCCGCGCACGGTCAGCGTCTCCTGGGGGCGGTGCGCGCTGTCGTTCCACCGGGCCAGGTACTCGAACCGCACCGGGGACTCGGTGTCCATCAGGTGCAGGTCGGTGAACTGGACGAACCCGGCGAGCGCGGTGCGCCGGTCGTCGCGCCCCGGCTGCGGGCCGGCCAGCTCACCGCGGACCACCAGCGGCCAGCCGGGCCCGGCGGCGAGGCGCCGGTAGCCGGACGTGCCGGTGGGCGTGGCCACCTGTTCGAGCGTCGTCCCCTCGACCCGTACGGCGCGGGCCGCCGTCGCCGCCAGCGCGCGGTCGCGCTCGGCCGCCGAGGCGAACGTCCCACCGGCCAGGGACAGCGCGGCTCCGGCAGCGGTGGCGGAGACGCCGCCGACGAAGGTCCGTCTGGTCATTGCACGCATGGAAACCCCTCCTGACGGCCCGGCAGCAGCCCGGAGGCCTGCCCGGGACCTCTCGAACGACTGACCGACCCGGGTCGGTCCGGGCGGATATTACCGGCTGGTATGTCAGGACTGAAGCCCTGTGCGCGAACGGGACGGAAACAGTCGGCGACGAGCACCGGTCGTTACGGCGGTCGCCGGACGGCGCGTTCTGCCGACTCGTCAGATGGATCCGGTGGCTTCGACGGCGGTGCGGTGACGCCGGATCAGTGGACTCGAACGGACGGTGACGGCCGTCGGGGCCGGCTCCTGACCGGCCGTGGGACGGGCGCGGCGGCTCGGGTGCGGCGTCCGGAGGTGCTCGGCTCAGGCCGGACGGGAGGCGGCCCGGAGCTCGTGGACCACGGCGGCGGCGCGGGTGGGGGACACGCCCGCGGCGATGAGGGTGACGATGGTGGCCTCGGTCCCGTCGTCCTGCCACTCCCCGAGGTTGACGCTCTCCAGCAGCGAGAAGGTCAGGCCCTGGAGGGCGGTGGCGAGGACCGGGGCGGGCAGGTGGCGGTGGAAGGCGCCGGTGGTCTGACCGTGCGCCAGGACGGCGGTGCAGTGCGCGGAGGCCGGGGCCAGCAGCTCGGCGAACCGCTCCTCGCCCAGGTCGCGGCGCGCGAGTGCGAACAGCATCCGGTAGCGGTCACCGACCGGCCACAGCCGCAGCAGGAACCGCGCGAACGCCTCCTCGGCGCTCGCCGCCGGCAGGTCGGCGGCGGCGAGCGCGTCCCGCAGTGCGGCCGAGGCCTCCTCGCCGAGCGCGTCCAGCAGGGCGGCGCGGCCGGGGAAGTGACCGTAGACGGTACGGCGGACGACCCCCGCGGCGCGGGCGATCTCGTCCAGCGTCGCATCCGGCCGGGCACCGAGCTCGCGCCGGGCGACCTCGAGGATGCGGGCCCGGTTGGAGCGGGCGTGGCTCCGCCGGGGAGCGCCGTCGGCGGGATCCGGCATGCCTGGAACCTCTCTGGAAACGCGGTGGACGCGGTCGTCCGGGCGCGGTCGTCGGGGCCTCAGCCTATGCGATCGGAGCCCGGGCCGGAGCCGTGTTTGCTCACTGATGTGCAAGTAGCTAATCTGCACATCAGTGTGCAAGAAACTCGTCTCGGAGCTCTCCCCTCCCGAAGGACCTGACCCATGTCTTTCTTCGCCTCCACACCCGTCGACCGGATGAGCGGCCCCTATCCACGGCGCTGGTGGGCCCTGCTGGTGCTCTGCCTGAGCCTGCTGATCGTGGTGATGGCCAACACCTCGCTGATCGTCGCCGCCCCCGACATGACCCGTGACCTGGGGCTGGACAGCAGTCAGTTGCAGTGGGTGATCGACGGCTACACGGTGCCGTACGCCGCGCTGATGCTGCTGCTGGGCGCGGTCGGCGACCGCTACAGCCGGCGGGGCGGGCTGATCGCCGGGCTGGTGGTCTTCGCCGCGGGCGCGGTGCTGGGCAGTACGGCGCACAGCGCGAACGCGGTGATCGCCGCCCGCGCGGTGATGGGCGTCGGCGCGGCCACCATCATGCCCGCCACGCTCTCCCTGCTGGTCGCGACCTTCCCGCGGGCCGAGCGGGTCCGCGCGATCACCGCCTGGACCGCCACCTCGGGACTCGCGGTCGCCGTCGGCCCGCTGGTCGCCGGCTGGCTGCTGGAGCACCACGCCTGGGGCTCCACCTTCCTGATCAACATCCCGATCGCGCTCGTCGCGCTCGTCGCGGCCCTCGTCCTGGTGCCGCCGTCCCGGGCCGGGCGGCGCGGCCGGCTCGACCTGGTCGGCGGACTGCTGTCGATCGTCACCGTCGGCTCGCTGGTCTACGCGATCATCGAGGGCCCGCACTTCGGCTGGGGCGCCGGCCCGGTCACCGGGGCCGTGACCGCCGCGATCGGCCTGCTGCTGTTCGTCGGCTGGGAGTTGAGGCACCCCCAGCCGCTGGTGAACGTCCGGATGTTCCGGGTCCGGTCGTTCAGCGGCTCGATGCTCGCCGTGCTGATGTTCTTCCTCGGGACCTTCGGAGCGCTCTACTACGCCACCCAGCACCTGCAGTTCGTCCTCGGCTACGGTCCGCTCGCCACCGGTGCCCGGCTGCTGCCGCTGGCCGGTGCCGTCTTCGTCGGTGCGGCACTCACCGGCCTGGCCACTCCCCGGCTCGGCATGAAGCCGATGGTGGTGGCGGGCATGGCGATCGGTACGGCGGGGGTGCTGCTGCTCACCCGGATCGACGCAGGCTCCGGCTACACCGACTTCCTCCCCTCCTTCCTGCTGCTCGGCTTCGCGATCGGGCTCAGCGTCGCCCCCTGCACCGACACCATCATGGGCCTGTTCCCGGAGGACGAACTCGGCGTCGGCGGCGGCCTCAACGACACCGCCCTCGAACTCGGCGGCTCACTCGGCATCGCCGTGCTCGGCTCGATCCTCGCGACCACCTACCGCGGCAACCTCACCGGCGCCGTCGGCGGCCACCTGCCGCCCGAGGCCCTGCACATCGCCCAGGACTCGGTCGGCGGCGCCCTCGCGGTGGCGCAGCGGGTCGCGGCCGACCCGGCCGGCGGACCGCAGCGGGCCGGTCAGCTGGTCGCGGCCGCCCACCGCTCCTTCGCGGACGCCGTCGCCCACACCAGCCTGGTCGGCGGCACCGTGATGGCCGTCGGCGCGGTACTGGTCCTGCTGATCCTTCCCGGGAGCGGCGCGGGCCGCCGACCGGTCGCGGGCGCTGAAGCGCACGCCGGCGGCGCGGACGTTGCGGCGCCCGCCGGGGGAGAGCCCGCCGGGCAGGTGCCTGCCGGTCAGGGCCGGGCGTACTGACCCGAAGCGCTGTCGACGAGTGACCGGGCGCCGTCCGGGAACCGTTGCGGCCGGTCGGCCCCCGGCGCCCGGTCCGTCACCGCGGCGACGGTGCCGCCGCACGGCTGCGGCGCCGTCGCCGCTTGACCACGGACCACACCAGCGCGGCCTCGACCACCCAGGTGAACCCGACCACGGCCCAGTCCGCCGCTCCGAGCCCGGGCTGGCCGGCCTCCCCCAGGACCATGAACACCGCGAGGGTTCCCCAGAGCCAGGCGGCGGTGGTCATGGCCGCCAGGGCGAACCGTTGGCCGCGGCCGAACGGCGGCGCGGCGGTGGCGGGCCCGGCGTCGGCAGGTCCGGCCGCAGCACCGGCCTTCGGAACCGGCCGGGCACCGCGGGCCGGCATCCGCACCACGGCGGCGGCCGGCACGGCCGCGTCGACGGTGGCGAGCGACTGGACGTCGACGGTGAAGCAGGCCGGCTCCAGTTCCAGTGAGATGCCGTCGGTGCCGATCAGCCTGCGCCCGCCGTCCGGCCAGCTCAGCACGGCGGCACAACTGTCGTAGCGCACCGTGAGGGCCCCCTCGGCGTCGACCAGGCTGACACCCTCACTGCTGATCACCAGGTCAGGACCGTCCTTCGCCCGCGAGCGGTGCCGCCTGCCCGCGACGGCCGAGGTCGAGGCGGTCGGTGCGGCGGTGTAACCCGCCCAGTCGGCCCGCCGTCCGAGCGGGACACGGAGCAGTCCGGCGGCCGGGGCCTGTCGGGCGATCGTGTGGACGTCCTGCGCGGTCACCGCCCAGAGTTCGGCGCGCAGTTCCTCGACCGGGCGCAGCGGCAGACCGCTGAGCAGGTCCGCCGCGTAGTGGGGCAGCCGTTCGGCGTCGGCCTCCGGCAGCAGGTACGCCTCGTCGGCCCTGCTCCGTATCGCGTCGAGGTCGTGCTGCGCGATGCCGACCGCCTCCAACCGGGCGAGCACGTCGAGGAACCCGCCGAGCACCGCGTCCTGCTGCTCCGGCAGCGCGTCGGCGAGGGCGGTGACGACGGACCATCCGTCCCCGCGGTGCGCACAGCCCGCGGTGGCGGTGTAGGAGTAACCCCCCTCCTGCCGCAGCGCCTGGAAGAGCTCGCGCTCCAGGCCGGACGCGTACAGCGAGGTCGCCGCGCCGCGCGGGAGCACGGCGTCGAACAGCACCTGACCGGTACCGCCGTTGAAGTACGCGGGAGTCGCGGGCAGCACCGAGGGCACCGCCGGCACCGGCATCCGCGGGCCCGGGCGCAGCGGCAGCCGCAGGCCGGCCGGCACCCGCTCGCCGGCCACCCACAGTGCGGCGTTGCCGCGGGTGAACCAGGTGTCCGCCCACTGCTGGACGTCCTGCGGGCCGAGGCCGGTGATCCCCCACTCCGGATAGCTGACCAGGCCGTGCCCCTGTGCGCCGTACCGCCACAGACCCATGGCCTCGGCCGGACCGGTGGAGCGGCCGGCCTCCTCGGTCCGCAGGATGGCCTTCTCGGTCTCCAGCCGGTCCATCGGAAGTCGGGCGAGGGACTGGCAGACGCCCAGCAGGAAGGAGCTGACGTCCTGTTCGGAGCCGTCCAGGTGGAAGTGGGTGTGCAGGTTCCCGGTCGCGCCGTTGAAGTGGTAGTCGGCGACGCCCTGGCGGTGCAGGGCCAGGTGCTCGACGAGGTGGGTGACACCGGTGCGGGCCAGCGTCTCGTCGGCCTGGCCGACCCGGAAGACCAGACCGGCGGAGAGCCGACCGGGGCGCTGGGTGAAGACGGCGGGAACCCCGTCGACCTCGAAGTGGTGGATCACGGCTCAGCCCTTCGCCAGTGCGCGTTCGCGGTGCTCGATGAAGTTCGCTCGGGCGTCGCCGGGCAGGTAGTCCCAGGGGAAGCGGCTCGCGAAGCCCCCGGTCGCACCGAAGTGCCGTGCGGCCTGGGCGAGTTCGCCGGCCAGCGAGGTGGCCATGGCGAACTCGCCGTGCACGCCGACGATCCCGTAGCGGGCCCGGCAGGCGGGGTGCAGCACCGACCGGTGGGCGGCGTCGGCCAGTTCCGCGCGGACGTGCGGCTGTCGCAGGTACTCCGCGCCCTTGTCGCCCCGCCCGAGGTCCAGCCAGCGTTCGATGTGGTACTCGGCCAGCAGCGCACCGCTGAGCGCGCCGTCGGGTGCGCCGGCCAGGCATTCGAGGGCGAAGGCGTGCGCGTCCTCCCACTTCCCGCCCCACTTGGGCAGCAGCTGTTGGAGCCGACGGCTCTGCGCCACGAAGTGGTGCGGGTGGTACGCGGTGAGCCGCTGGTACCGGCGCCGGGATTCGCTCAGGCCGAGGGACAGCCCCATGGCGACGGTCAGCCTGGCGGCCCAGGCGAGCGCGAAGTCGGGCCGGTGTGCGGTGACCCTGATGAGCAACTGCTCGGCGTGGTTGAGATGTTCGCGGAACCGCACCCACTGGTCCGCGGTCACGTCCTTGGCCCGGGAGTCGGTGCGGGCCTGCCAGCCGAGGACGATCCGGCGGTTCGCCAGCAGGGTGGCGGCCAGCGGATCGGCGTCCTGCCGGACGACGTGGGCGAGGAACTGCTCCACGTCCGGGACCTCGCCGACGATGCCGGCTGCCACGCAGCGGCCGTGTTCGTCGGTCAGCCGTCCGAACAGTTCGCGCAGGCCGGGCCAGTCCCGGGCCTCGGCCAGTTGCCGGACCGAGACGAGTTCGGGCAGGCCGGCGACCGGGTCGAAATCGGGGGCGGGGAGGGCATCGGCTGGGAACATGCCGGAGATCCTAGGTCTGCGACGTCACGGCTGGTCGGCGCCATTGCAGTGCGAGTCCGGCCGAACTGAGACACACTCGGGCAAAGCTGCCGAAGAAATGATCAAAGGTTTCCGGAATGTCAACCTCCGCTTGACTTTCTCCGAGCAGGCCCCCCCTAGACTGCCGATATCTGAACGCACATCAGTGCGAGACAAGCACAAGGAACAACATGCAGAACAGACGTCGGCAGCAGCTGCTCGAATCCGCCACCCCCCTTCTCGTGGAGGGAGAGCGGATCGAACTCACCGACATGGCGAACATCGGCTCGGTCTCGGTCAAGCGCCAGGTGCTCACCACCGCCCTGGTCGGCGCCCTCACCGCCGGTATGGTCGTCGCCACCGTCCAGCCGCGCCCGATGTACTGGGTGCTCACGGACCAGCGCCTGCTGTTCTTCGACGGCAAGACCGCCACCGGCAAGCCCGGAAAGCTGCTGATGGTGCTGCCGCGTGAGATCGTCACCGCAGCGCCGCTGAGCAAGGCGCTGCTCGGCCTGGGACTGAAGACCGTGCTCACCATCCAGGGGCAGGACAAGGGCCTGAAGATGGTCTTCCCGCCTGCCGCCAAGTCCGGCGGACGCGAGTTCATCACCCGTATTCCGCCCACGCTCTGACTTCCATTCCGAATGACGGCCCGTCAGTATTTCTGGCGGGCCGTTCCGTCATTGCCGCGCAGGACGTTCGGGCCCGTACGTACGCCACCCGCCGGGCCGGCGGGCGAAACCTCCGCCGCGCGGCGCCGCGCGGAGCCGATCCGGCCGGAGGCCGTCCGGTCTGCGCTCCAGGTGCCACCGGGCCCGCCTCCCCGTCCGGACGCTCCCGGGCGGCCCGCGGCTGCACGCCGCCCCGGCCCGCGCGCTGTGCGTTCGGCTGCGCCTGGCGGGCGGATCCCTCCGGGGCAGGAGCCCCCGGAAGTGTGGGCCCAGCTCGGAGCCTGGTCCGCGTCGAGGTGCGAGCCTCGATGAACCCGGTGTCCGTCTCCGTCCTGAAGTGGGTACGGGCGGTGCACCGAACGATATTTGACGATCAGTCAACAGACGGGACCGGCCCCAGTACAGTAGGGGTACGCACCAGGGGAGGACCGAGTGGACACCGTGCTCGTGCAGCTGCCCGAGCAGACCGAGCGGCGCACCGACGATTCGGCTGCCGCGCCGAGGCTGCTGCGTCTGGGGCCGGGGGAGAGTGCCGGGTTCGGTCGCGGCGCGCCGCGGGGTGCGGTTCCGATCGTGCTCGACGAGCCCGGAGTGTCCGGCTGCGCCGGGCAGTTGACGGCGGTCGAGGACTACTGGCGGCTCTCCAACTTCAGCCGGACGGCGACCTACGTGGTCGAGAACCTCGAAGGTGCGGGCGAGTGCGTCAAGGTGGCGCCGGGCCGGCTCGGCGCCCCGGTGGCCTTCGAGTTCTCCCGGGTGATCCTGCCCGCCTCCGAGGCGCCGGTCTCCTTCAAGGTCTTCGCACCCCAGCACGCCTACCTGGCCGACGAGCTGTCCGGGGCCCCGGGGGAGCGGGCCACCGGTCCGTTCTCCCTCGATCCGACCTCCACGTACTTCCTCGTGCTGCTGGCGCTCTGCGAACCCCGGCTGCGCGACCCGTCCGGCACCGTCGTCCCCGGGGTCGGCGACGTCCTGCACCGGCTCCGCCTGCTGCCCTCCTGCGCCCACCTGACCCGGTCGGCGGTCGCCTGCCACATCGACTACCTGGCCACGGCGAAGCTGCGGCTGTTCGGGTCCGACGACCCCTGTGGCGGACCACTCGGCGGGAAGCGCGGCGCACTCGTCGCCTTCGCCCTCCGCTTCGACCTGGTTCGGGAGGAGCACCTGCCCGCCCTGCCGCCGTGGCACGGGCCGTGACCGGCGAGGCGGTCCGGCGGGCGTGCGGCTCGGGCGGCGGTGCGGGTACGCGCACGCACCGCCGCCCGCCGCCCTTCGGGCCGGTCAGCTCCGGCGGTCGAAGACCTGCCGGTCGAGGAAGACCAGCCGGGCCCGCTTCTCGGGCAGCCGGATCTCGGGGCCGAGGGTGAAGCCGGTCCGCAGGAGGCGCGCGATGGCCTTGTCGTTGCGGGCGTCGGGCTCGGCCACGATCCGCAGCCGGGTCGGATCCGCCAGGACGTAGCCCAGGAAGACCGAGAGCAGGGTGCCGGTCCAGCCGGACAGCCGGTCCTCGGCGACCGGGCCGATCAGCAGGTGGACGCCGAAGTCGCCCTCCCGGACCCGGTAGCACTCGCCGACCGGGTCGTGCTCGGGTTCGTACGTCTGGAAGAGCGCGACCGGCCGGTCGTCGCGGTGCAGCAGGTAGGCGTGGTGGGTGCTCAGCGAGTCCACGTACTCGTAGATCTCCCGGACCCGTTCGCGGTCGGCGTCGAGCATGCCCCAGAAGCGGGCCCGCTCCTGGGTGACCCAGCTGTGGATCACCTCGGCGTCGGCGGCCGGATCCAGCGGCAGGACGCGGACGGTGCCGAAGCCGTCGACGGACTGCTCGTACACGGCCTCGCGGCGGCGGGCGGAGGGCCCGGTGGTCGGGTCGCTCAAGTTCGTTCCTCGGTCAGCAGGGTCCAGTCGGTGATCACGGGGACGAGTCCGCCGTGCAGCCAGAGCGGCAACTGGTCGCGGTAGTGGGCGCTTCCGGGTCTGCCGGACGCTCCGAGCGGCACCACCCAGAGGCTGTCCTCGCGCCGGGCCAGGTCCCACACGTAGCGGGCGGCGGGCCCGCGGGCGCTGCGGTCGGTGATGCCGGGGACGCTCGACGTGGAGAGCACGCAGTCGTGGTCGCCGGCCAGCCCCGGCCAGCTCCCGTCCGGCCGCCCGTCAGAACCGTCAGGGGTGTCGGGGCCGCCAGGGGTGCCGGGGAGATCGGGAAGGGCCTGCCACGGTGCCAGCCGGTGGAGTTCGCCCCACGGGGTGGCCGGCGCCCCGGCGGCGGCGACCTCCTCGACGGCCTCGCGGACCAGTTCCGCCCGGTCCACGTCGGGCAGCAGCCCGGTGGTCAGCAGGCTCTCCAGCCCGTACGCCACGCGCGGGACCAGGGCGAGCCAGGGCAGGAAGACCTCCGGGTACGGCGTCGGCTCCGCGAGCCCGGACAGCGCGGGATGGGCGGTTAACCTGCGCACAACAACGCTGCGCAGAGCCGCATATGACGTTGCGTCGGTACTATCGGCGGCCATCCTCCGGTCCCAGGAGAGCAGCCGCCCCCGCAGGCGCGCGGCGTCCGGGCCCAGGCCGTCGAGTCCGGCCAGCAGGTCCAGCAGGGGGCGGGCGGAGGCCAGATGGGTGTCGGTGTGGATGTCCGCCATCTCCGCGCCCGACCAGGTCTGCCGCTGCTCCAGCAGGTGGCGGATCCGATCGGCCCGGTGCGGCGGGGCGAACTCGACGCCCAGCGGCCCGGCCGGGCCGCGCTGGTTGGCCATCACCGCGACGCCGTCCACCTGCTCGTGGGGCATCGGCCCGTACCAGCCGCGCCAGTCGTGGCCGGGTTGCCAGGCGGGCACCACGCGCAGGCTGTTGTCGGGGTGCCGCAGCGGGACCGCACCCGCGACCCGGTGCAGCAACCCGCCCTCGGTGTCCGCGGCCTGGACCACGTTGACCGGCTCCGCCCAGTGGTCGAACGCCCGGTCGACGTCGGCCACCGTGGTCGCCCTGAGCAGCGCCGGCAGCGCGGCGAAGCCCAGGTCCTCGCGGACCCGGGGCGGGTAGCGCAGGCTGATCGCCTCGGCGGGCCCGTCCGGCCCGCCGGCGACGACCGGGCCGCGCTCGGTCTCGATCACCTCGACCCGGACCGGGTCGCCGCCCGCCACCTCGACGGTCTCGACCCCGACCGCGGCCGCCCGCCAGCCGTCCGGTCCGAGGGCCTCGACGCCGGAGCCGCTGCGGCGCAGCCGTTCGCGGTAGAGGTCCTGGTAGTCGGCCATGGCGTTGGTGATCGCCCAGGCGACCTTGCCGGTGTGGCCGAAGTGCGCGATGCCGGGCACGCCGGGGACGGCCAGGCCGACCACGTCGAACTCCGGGCAGGCCAGGTGGACCTGCTGGTAGACGCCCGGGGCCTCGATGAAGCGGTGCGGGTCGCCGGCGATCAGGGCGGCGCCGGTGGCGGTGCGCCCGCCGGGCACCAGCCAGCCGTTGCTGCCCGAGGTGGCGGGGCCGTCGGTGGCGAACAGCCCGATCGCCCCGGGGCCGAGCCGGCGGGCCACGGTCTCGCGCCACAGCTTGGCGGGGAAGCCCGCGAAGAGGATGTGGTGCGACAGCCAGACGGCGAGCGGGGTCCAGGGCTGCCACCGGCCCGGGGTGACCGCGGCCGCGGCGAACTCCGGTGCCTGGGCGGCCTGTTCGGGGAGCGCGGCGTTCACGCCGTCGACGTAGCTCTGCACCCAGGCTGCGGTGTCGGCGTCGAGGGCGGCAAAGCAGCGCCGGGCGGTGTCCGCGAGGCGGGCCTGCCGGGCGAAGCGGTCCCAGCCGACGGCTTCGGGGCCGAGGAAGGCGGCGGTGGTGCCCTGCGCGCGGTGCCGCTCGACCTCCAGCTGCCAGCCGCGGTCCGTGGCGGCGTTGTGGCCCTGCGCGCGGGCGAGTTCGAGCGCGCTCCCGGCGCGGAGGTGGGGTATGCCCCAGGGGTCTCGGTAGACCTCGATGCTCACGTTTCTCCTGACGTTCTGCTGGTGGTGCGGCCGCTTCTGGCTGTGCACCCGATCGGCCGCGTCCCGGTCGCCGCGCTCCGGGCTGCGGGTCAGCGGGAGGGTGCGGTGACGCGCCGGCGGGCGGCGGGGACGACCAGCGGGGTGCCGGTCTCGGGGTCGTCGATGACCCGGCAGGGGAGGCGGAAGACCTCCTCGACCAGCTCGGCGGTGACGATCTCGCCCGGGGGCCCGGCGGCGACCACCTCACCGGCACGCATCGCGATCAGGTGGGTGGCGTACCGGGCGGCGTGGTTGAGGTCGTGGAGGACGGCGACCAGGGTCCGGCCCTGCTCCTCGTGCAGGCGTGCGCAGAGGTCGAGGATCTCGATCTGGTGGGCGATGTCCAGGTAGGTGGTCGGTTCGTCGAGGAGCAGCAGCGGGGTCTGCTGGGCGAGCGCCATCGCGATCCAGACGCGCTGGCGCTGGCCGCCGGAGAGCTCGTCGACGGTGCGGTCGGCGAGTTCGGCGACACCGGTCGCGGCCATCGCCTCCGCGACGACCCGCTCGTCCTCCCGGGACCACTGGCGCAGCAGCCCCTGGTGCGGGTAGCGGCCGCGGGCCACCAGGTCGCAGACCGCGATGCCGTCGGGGGCGACGGAGGACTGCGGCAGCAGTCCCAGGGTGCGGGCGACCTGTTTGGCGGGCAGGGCGCTGATGTCCCGCCCGTCCAGCAGGACGGTTCCGGCGGCGGGCCGCAGGGTGCGGGACAGCGCGCGCAGCAGGGTGGACTTGCCGCAGGCGTTGGGGCCGACCACGACGGTGAAGGAGTGGTCCGGGACGGCCACGGTGAGGTTCTCGGCGATGACCCGCTGCTCGTAGCGGAGGGTCAGCTCCCGTCCGGCCAGCCGTGTCGGTTCCTGCGTCAAGTCGCTCTCCATGGTGGGTACCTGCCTCTGGTGCGGGTTCGCGTCGGTCATATCCGGCCCGCCCTGCGCTGGGTGGCGAGCAGCCAGACCAGGTAGCCGCCGCCGAGGACGCCGGTGACCACGCCGACCGGCAGCTGGCGTCCGGTGAACAGCTGCTGGGCGGCCCAGTCGGCGCTGACCAGCAGGGCCGCGCCGACGCACATCGAGGCGAGCAGGTTCGGCCCGGACGTCCTGGTCAGCCGTCGGGCGACCTGGGGGGCGGTGAGTGCGACGAAGGAGACCGGTCCGGCGGCGGCCGCGGCGAGCGAGGCGAGCAGGACGGCCGCTGCCAGCAGAACCAGGCGCAGGCGTTCGACCGGTACGCCGACTCCGCCGGCCGCCTCGTCGCCCATCTCGATCATCCGCAGCGCCCGTCCGCAGCCGAGCAGCACCGCGGGGGTGAGCACCGCGAGGACGGACAGCAGCGGCACGGCGTCCTGCCAGCCGCGGCCGTCCAGGCTGCCGGTGAGCCAGAGCACGGCCCGTGCCGCGTCCATGAGCCGGGCCCGGGTCAGCAGATAGCCGTTGACGCCGGTGAGGATGGCGGCGGTGCCGATGCCGACCAGGACGAGCCGGCCGCCGGGCACCCCGCCGCGCCGGGCGAGGGCGTGGATCGCGGCGCCGGTGATCAGCCCGCCGATCACCGCGCCGGACGCGAGGGCCAGGCTGCTGCCCCCGGCGACCACCACGACCAGCGCTCCGGTGGCGGCGCCCTGGGTGAAGCCGAGGACGTCGGGGCTGCCCAGCGGGTTGCGGACCAGCGACTGGAAGAGCGCTCCGGCCAGTGCCAGCGCGGCGCCGACGGCGAGGGCGGTGACCACGCGGGGCAGCCGGAGCTCGTTGACGATGAAGTCCTGGGCGGGTGAGCCGCCGCCGGCCAGGGTGCGCAGCACCTCGGCCGGGCTCAGCGGGTAGTCGCCGCTGCCGAGGGTGAGCACGCCCACCGCGAGCGCCAGCAGCGCGCAGAGCGTCCCGGCGGCCAGGGCACGGGGGCGGTAGCGCAGCGAGACGGTGTCGCCGATCCGTAGGACGCTCATACCTGCGCCGCCTTTCCGCGTCGGGCGAAGTAGAGGAAGAACGGGCCGCCCAGCACGGCGGTCACGATGCCGACCTGGAGCTCGCCCGGCCTGCCGAGCACGCGGCCGAGCACGTCGGCACCGAGCAGCAGGACGGGGGCCAGCAGCGCACAGTAGGGGAGCAGCCAGCGCAGGTCGGGGCCGGTGAGGGCGCGGACCAGGTGGGGGACCATCAGCCCGACGAAGACGATCGGTCCGCAGGCGGCGGTGGCCGCGCCGCACAGCAGGGTGACGGCCAGGATGGCGGTGGCCTGGACCAGGGCCGGGCGGGCGCCGAGGGCGCGGGCCGAGTCGTCGCCCAGCGCCATGGCGTTGAGCGGCCGGGCCAGCGCCGGCGCGAGCAGCAGTCCGGCCGCGACGAAGGGCAACAGCGCCACCACGGTGGAGGGTTGGGCGCCGGCGAGCGAGCCGGTGGTCCAGAACCGCATCCGCTCCAGCGAGGCGGTGTCGAGCAGCATGGCCGCGCTGACGTACGAGTAGAGCACCGCGTTCAGGGCGGCGCCGGCCAGGGCCAGCCGGGCGGGGGTGGCGCCGCGTCCGCCGCCGACCGCGTACACCAGGACCGAGGCGATTCCGGCGCCGGCCAGCGCGAACCAGACGTAGCCGGTGAAGCTCGCCACGCCGAGGACGGAGGTGGCGGTGGCGACGGCAGCCGAGGCGCCCGCGTTGATGCCGAGCAGCCCGGGGTCGGCGAGCGGATTGCGGGTCAGCGCCTGCATGAGGCCGCCGGCCACGCCGAGCGCGGCGCCGGCCAGCAGACCGAGCAGGGTGCGCGGCAGGCGCATCCGGTGGACGGCGGTGTAACCGGGGGAGCCGCTGTCGAGGAGTCCGTGCCAGACCTCGCCGAACGACAGCTGCCTGGCGCCGAATCCGATGCTGAGCAGTACGACGAGGAGCAGGGCCAGCAGACAGCCGAGCAGGCCGGCGGCCCGCAGGGCGTCGCGTCGGCCCGGTGGCCGTCCGCGCGGTGACTGCAGGATCTCCGGCTCCTCGTGGACCTGCGGTGACTTGGTGGCAGACACAGACGGGCTCCGGGGCGGACGGGGAGCGCCTGCGCACTCCCGCTGGACGGTTACTTAGGTTAGGTTAACCTAATCCAGCTGTCTGCTTCCGACCGCACTTCGACCCCCCTGAGCGAGAGTCAGCCATGCCGCGTTCCAGAACTTCCGTCCGCCTCTCCCGTCGTGGCCTGCTGGCCGCAGGTGGTGCCGCCGCCCTCGGCTCCCTGCTCACCGCCTGTGGCGGGAGCGGGAGTTCGGGATCGTCGGGGAAGGACTCGCCCGTCGCCAAGGGCAGCGCCACTGGGCCCTGGTCGTTCACCGACGACCGGAAGAAGCAGGTCACCGCCAAGAGCACCCCCGCCCGCATCGTGGCCTTCACCGGTACGGCGGCCGCCCTGGTCGACTTCGGCATGGACCGGCAGATCGTCGGCGTCTTCGGCGAGACCAGGGCCAAGGACGGCAAGGCCGACCCGCAGGCGGGCGACCTCGACGTCGACAAGGTGGAGATCCTCGGCAACGTCTGGGGCGAGTTCAGCATCGAGAAGTACGCCGCGCTGCGCCCCGAACTGCTGGTGACCCACATGTACGAGCCGGGCGCGCTCTGGTACGTCCCGGACGAGAGCAAGGACAAGATCCTCCAGCTCGCGCCGAGCGTGGCCGTCTCCACCGCCAAGGTGCCGATGACCGAGCCGATCAAGCGCCACGCCGAGCTCGCCGCCTCGCTCGGCGCCGACCTGACGGCCCGGAAGGTCACCGACGCCAAGGCGAGGTTCGAGGCCGCGTCAGAGAGCCTGCGTCAGGCGGCCAAGGCGAACGGCGGGCTCAAGGTGCTGGCCGCCTCCGGCAGCGCCGACATCTTCTACGCCTCCAACCCGAAGATCAGCACCGACCTGATGTACTTCGCCGAGCTCGGCGTCGAGCTGATCGTCCCGGACAGGCTCGACGCGGGCGACTACTTCGAGAGCCTCAGCTGGGAGAACGCGGGCAAGTACGGTGCGGACCTGATCCTGCTGGACAACCGCAGCACGGCACTCCAGCCCGCCGACCTCGCCGCCAAGCCCGCCTGGTCCCAGCTGCCCGCCGTCAAGGCCGGGCAGGTCACCCCGTGGGACGCCGTGCCCCGGTTCTCCTACGCGGGCGCCGCGCCGCTGCTGGAGAAGCTGGCCGAGGCCGTTCAGAACGCCAGGAAGGTCAGTTGACGCCATGACGACCGAACTCGCTCCAGTGGCAGTACAGTTCCGCCTCTTCGAGGCCCGGGTGGTGCGGAGCCGCCGCCTCGGGCCGACCATGGTGCGGATCACCTTCGGCGGTGAGCAGTTGACCGGCTTCGCCTCCGGCGGACGGGACCAGAGCTTCTCGCTCTTCCTGCCGCACCCCGGTCAGCGTGCGCCGGTGGTGCCGGCGCGGTTCGGTGAGAACTGGTACGCCGACTGGCGTGCCATCGACCCCCGGGAGCGGGCGGTCATGCGCTCGTACACGATCCGCGAGCACCGCCGTGACGCAGCCGAGGTGGACGTGGACTTCGCCCTGCACGACGACGTCGGCCCGGCGTCCCGCTGGGCCGCGCGGGCGGCGGAGGGTGACCGGGTCTGCCTGCTGGGCCCGGCGGTGGCGGACAACCGCAGCGTCGGATTCCGCCCGCCGCCGGGCACCGACTGGGTGCTGCTCGCGGCCGACGAGACCGCCCTGCCCGCGGTCGGCGGGATCCTGGACTGGCTGCCCGCCGGGACCGCGGCCAGGGTCTGGATCGAGGTCCCGCACCCGGAGGACATCCAGGACCTGCCCGCCGCGGCCGGTGTCGAGATCACCTGGCTGGTCCGCGAGCGGGCCGCCCGCAGTGGCCCCGGGCTGCTGCTGGAGGCGGTCAGGGCGGCCGAGCTCCCGGCCGGTTCGCCGTACGCCTGGATCGCCGGGGAGTCCGGCACGGTGAAGGCGCTGCGCCGGCACCTGGTGGGCGAGCGGGCGTTCGACCGGCGGATCGTCAACTTCTCCGGTTACTGGCGCAAGGGGGCCTCCGAGGAGGACCTGCGCGCCGAGGCGCAGTCCGGCTGACACGACTCCCATGGGGGCGCGGGGCTTCTTGGCCCCGCGCCCCTTTGTTCTGCCCGGCCTCGTTCTGCCCGACGGGCCTCCTGTGCTGCCCGGCGGGCCGTCACTTCCGCCGTGGTGGGACGTCATCCCCGGATCATTACTTAGGATAGGCTTGCCTAAGTAGTGACAGCAGCGACTGTTGAGGACTGCCCATGAGTTTCCAGGGACACCCCGTCGAGGTCCGGCCGGCAGGCGCCAGGGAACACCTGTTCAACGACCGTACGGTGGAGGGGTACCGGCGCTCGCTCGTCGCCGGGATCGACCGGGTGGCCTCCCGGGTCGCCCGCACCGAACGCCCCTTCAGCGGGATGACGCCCGACCGGCTCGCACCCGAGATATCGGCCATCGACCTGGAGCAGCCGCTGGACGACCCCGCCGCCGCCCTCGCCGAACTGGAGGACGTGTACCTGCGGGACGCCGTCTACTTCCACCACCCGCGCTACCTGGCGCACCTCAACTGTCCGGTCGTCATCCCGGCCCTGCTCGGCGAGGCGGTCCTCACGGCCGTCAACTCCTCGCTCGACACCTGGGACCAGAGCGCCGGCGGGACGCTGATCGAGCGCCGTCTGATCGACTGGACCGCCGAGCGCATCGGCCTCGGCGCCGCCGCGGACGGCGTGTTCACCAGCGGCGGCAGCCAGTCGAACCTCCAGGCCCTGCTGCTCGCCCGCGAGGAGGCCTGCGCGCGTGCCGCAGCCGCCTCCCCGGCCCCCCTGTCCAGGTCCGAGATCCTGCCCGGACTGCGCATCCTCGCCTCCGAGGCCAGCCACTTCAGCGTCAGGAAGTCGGCCGGACTCCTCGGCCTCGGCATGGACGCCGTGATCGCGATCGGCACCGACCAGGACCGCCGGATGCGCCCCGCGGTCCTCGCCCGCGAACTCGACCGCTGCCGCCGCGAGGGCCTGGTGGTGATGGCCGTGGTCGCCACCGCGGGCACCACCGACTTCGGCTCCATCGACCCGCTGCCGCAGATCGCCGACCTGTGCGTGGCGGCCGGGACCTGGATGCACGTGGACGCGGCGTACGGCTGCGGACTGCTCGCCTCCCGCACCAGGCGGCACCTGCTGGACGGGATCGAACGCGCCGACTCGGTGACCGTCGACTACCACAAGTCCTTCTTCCAGCCGGTCAGTTCCAGCGCCTTCCTGGTGCGCGACGCGACCGTGCTGCGCCACGCGACGTACCACGCCGACTACCTCAACCCGGCCCGGATGGCCGAGCAGCGGATCCCCAACCAGGTCGACAAGAGCCTGCAGACCACCCGCCGCTTCGATGCCCTCAAGCTCTGGCTCACCCTGCGCATCATGGGCGCCGACGCGATCGGCGAGCTCTTCGACGAGGTGGTGGACCGCGCCGAGCAGGCCTGGGAACTGCTGACCGAGGACCCGCGCTTCGAGGTCGTCACCAAGTCCCAGCTGAGCACCGTGGTCTTCCGCTACCTGCCGCAGGACGGCCCGGCGCGCGAACTCGCCGACGACGCCAACCTGTTCGCCCGCGAGGCGCTGGCCGCCTCCGGCGAGGCGGTGGTCGCCGGGACCAAGGTCGACGGCCGGCACTACCTCAAGTTCACCCTGCTCAACCCCGAGACCACGCTGGCGGACATCGCCCACGTCCTCGACCTGCTGGCCGCTCACGCCGAGCGCCACCTGAGCGAGAAGGCCGCCCCCGAGCTCTGCCGCCAGGCCGGCTGACCCCCCTCGACCCCCGTACCCCCAAGGGAGCAACGCATGTCCATCCACGACTTCATCGGAATCGGGCTCGGCCCCTACAACCTGGGCCTGGCCTGCCTGACCGAGCCGCTGGACGAGCTCGACGGCCTGTTCCTGGAGAGCAAGCCGGACTTCGACTGGCACCCCGGCATGCTGCTGGACTCCGCCACCCTCCAGACCCCCTTCATGGCCGACCTGGTCACCCTGGCCGACCCGACCTCGCCGTACTCCTTCCTCAACTACCTGAAGGAGTCCGGGCGGCTGTACCCGTTCTACATCCGCGAGATGTTCTACCCGGTGCGCAGCGAGTACAACGAGTACTGCCGCTGGGCCGCCGCCAAGCTGCGCAGCGTCCGGTTCGGCGAGGAGGTGACCTCGGTCGAGTACGACGGGCGCCAGGGCTGCTACGTCGTGCACGCGGTCAGGCCGGCGACGGGGGAGGCGCTCTCGTACCGGGCCAGGCACCTGGTGCTGGGCACCGGTACCCCGCCGTACATACCCGACGCCCTGCAGGGGATCGGCGGCGACGCCATCCACAACTCCGGCTACCTGGAGGCCAAGGCGGCCCTCCAGGCGAAGGAGAGCATCACCGTGGTCGGCAGCGGGCAGAGCGCGGCGGAGATCTACCACGACCTGCTGGCCGAGAACGACGCCCACGGCTACCGGCTCAACTGGGTCACCCGCTCGCCGCGGTTCTTCCCGCTGGAGTACACCAAGCTCACCCTGGAGATGACCTCCCCCGAGTACGTGGACTACTTCCACGCCCTCCCGGAGGACACCCGCTACCGGATCGAGACCGAGCAGAAGGGCCTCTTCAAGGGCATCGACGCGGAGCTGATCAACGGCATCTTCGACCTGCTCTACCAGAAGAGCGTCAAGGGCCCGGTCGCCACCCGGCTGATGACCAACACCGCTCTGAACAGCGCGAGTTACGACGAGGAGAGCGGCACCTACACCCTCGGGCTGCGGCACGAGGAGCAGGGCAGGGACTTCCGGCTCGCCACCCACGGCCTGGTCCTGGCCACCGGCTACCGCTACCGGACGCCCGCCTTCCTGGAGCCGGTGCGCGACCGCATCCGCTGGGACGGGCACGGCCGCTTCGACGTCGCCCGCAACTACAGCATCGACACCACCGGGCGCGGGATCTTCCTGCAGAACGCCGGAACCCACACCCACAGCATCACCTCCCCCGACCTGGGCATGGGCCCGTACCGCAACTCGTGGATCATCCGCGAACTGCTGGGCCGCGAGGTCTACCCGGTCGAGAAGTCCATCGCCTTCCAGGAGTTCGGTGCACCGGAGGGCCTGGCCGCATGAGTGACATCCTGTTCTCCCGGACCGACGAGCGGCTCGGCACCCTCGCGGTGCGCCCGCTCGACCCGGACGCCGACGCCGAGCTGCTGCACGGCTGGGTGACCCATCCCAAGGCGGCGTTCTGGATGATGCAGGACGCCGGGGTGCCCGAGGTCCGCAACGAGTACCGCAAGATCACCGAACACCCGCACCACGATGCCTTCATCGGCCTGGTCGAGGGCGGTCCGGCCTTCCTGGTCGAGCGCTACGACCCGGCGCGGCTCGAACTCGTCGGCCTGTACGACGCCCGGCCGGGCGACGTCGGCATGCACTTCCTCTGCGCGCCCACCGACACCCCGGTGCACGGCTTCACCCGGGCCGTGATCACCACCGTCATGGCGTTCGTCCTCGCCGACCCGGCCGCCCGCCGGGTCGTGGTCGAACCCGACATCCGCAACACGGCGGTGCACGCGCTCAACGCGGCGGTCGGCTTCGAGGTGGTCGGCCCGGTCACCAAGCCGGAGAAGGAGGCGCTGCTCAGCGTCTGCACCCGCGAGCAGTTCCAGGCCGCCACCCGAGGAGCCAGCCAGTGAGCAGTCCGATCGAAGCCGTCGCCCACCTCTCCCCGGAGCACTGGGAGCAGGCCAACCGGCTGCTGGTCCGCAAGGCGCTCGCCGAGTTCTCCCACGAGCGACTGCTCGCACCCGAGCAGGCACCCGACGGACGGTACGCCGTCCGCAGCGACGACGGCACCGTGGAGTACCGCTTCGGTGCCCGGCTGCTGGCCCTCGACCACTGGCAGATCGACGCCGACAGCATCACCCGCCACCGCGACGGAACCGAACTCCCGCTCGACGCCACCGACTTCTGCATCGAGCTGCGCGAAGCCCTCGGACTGACCGCGCAGATCCTGCCGGTCTACCTGGAGGAGATCGCCTCCACCCTGGCCGGCAGCGCCTTCAAGCTCGGCAAGCCGCGGATCGGCGCCGCCGAGCTCGCCAAGGCCGACTTCCAGGCGATCGAGACCGGAATGACCGAGGGCCACCCCGGCTTCGTCGCCAACAACGGGCGGATCGGGTTCGGTGCGCACGAGTACCGCGCCTACGCCCCCGAGGCCGCCGCCCCGATCCGGCTGATCTGGCTGGCCGCCCACCGGGACCACTCCACCTTCACCTCCTGCACGGACCTCGACTACGACACCCTGATGCGCGAGGAGCTCGGCGAGGAGCAGCTCGGCCGCTTCGCCGGCACCATGACCGGTCTCGGCCTCGACCTCGCCGACTACCACCTGCTGCCCGTCCACCCCTGGCAGTGGTGGAACAAGCTGTCGGTGACCTTCGCCGCCGAGATCGCCCAGCGGCGGCTGGTGTGCCTGGGCCCCGGCGACGACGAGTACCTCGCCCAGCAGTCGATCCGCACCTTCTTCAACACCAGCAACCCGTCCAGGCACTACGTGAAGACCGCCCTCTCGGTGCTCAACATGGGCTTCATGCGGGGCCTTTCGGCCGCCTACATGGAGGCGACCCCGGCCATCAACGACTGGCTCGCCGACCTGGTCGCGACCGACACCGTCCTGCGCGCCACCCGCCTGACGGTGATCCGCGAGCGGGCCGCCATCGGCTACCGCCACCCCCAGTTCGAGGCCGCCACCGACCGGTACTCCCCGTACCGCAAGATGCTCGCCGCACTCTGGCGCGAGAGCCCCGTCCCCGCCCTGGAACCGGGGCGGCGACTGGCCACCATGGCCTCGCTGCTCCACACCGACCACGAGGGCCGCTCGCTGGCCGCCGCGCTCGTCGAACAGTCCGGACTGGCCCCCGAGGTCTGGCTGCGGCGCTACCTCGACGCCTACCTGACACCGCTGCTGCACAGCTTCTACGCCCACGACCTGGCCTTCATGCCGCACGGCGAGAACGTCATCCTGGTGCTCGACGGCGGCACGGTCGAACGGGTGGTCTTCAAGGACATCGCCGAGGAGATCGTGGTGATGAACCCGGAGGCCGACCTGCCCCCGCAGGTCCGGCGGGTCCGGGCCGAGGTCCCCGAGCACATGAAGCTGCTCTCGATCTTCACGGACGTCTTCGACTGCTTCTTCCGCTACCTGAACGCCATCCTGGCGAGCGAGGGCATCCTGGACGAGGAGGCGTTCTGGCGCACCGTCGCCGAGTGCGTCGCCGACTACCGCGACTCCGTCCCGCACCTGGCCGAACGGTTCGCGACGTACGACCCGTTCGTCGAGGAGTTCCCGCTCTCCTGCCTCAACCGGCTGCAGCTGCGCAACAACCGGCAGATGGTCGACCTCGCCGACCCATCCGGCGCCCTCCAACTGGTCGGCACACTGCGGAACCCCATCGCACGATTCGCCCCGCTGCCGTGACACCGGCGGACGAGGCCGAGGCGGGCCGGGCTGCGACCGGCCGGGGTGCGGCGGACCGCTTCGGTGAGAGCCGGGGAGAGACGGACAGGGGAGCGACGGACCGGGGTGCGGCGGAGCGGGCCGGTGAGGGCCGGTCCGCCGCCGGGACGGAGAGCCCGGCAGTGCGGCTTCCGACCCGGTGGCCGATCCTCGGAGTGATCTGCCTCGCCCAGTTCGCGGTGGTGCTGGACAACACCGTGCTGAACGTGGCGATCCCCTCCCTGACCCGGGACCTGGACGCGACCACCGCCGACGTCCAGTGGATCGTCAACGCGTACTCGCTGGTCCAGGCCGGACTGCTGCTCGCCGCAGGCAGCGCCGCCGACCGCTACGGCCGCAAGCGACTGCTGCTCGTCGGGCTCGCGGTGTTCGGGGCGGGCTCACTGGCCGCCGGACTCGCCCAGTCCACCGGCCAGTTGACCGCCGCCCGGGCGGGCATGGGGGTCGGCGGGGCGCTGCTGCTCACCACCACCCTCGCCGTCGTGGTGCAGATCTTCGATGCCGGGGAGCGCCCCCGGGCGATCGGCGTCTGGGGGGCGGTCAACGCCCTCGGCTTCGCCGCGGGTCCGCCGATCGGCGGCCTGCTGCTGGCCCACTTCTGGTGGGGAGCGCTCTTCCTGGTCAACCTCCCGGTCGTCCTCCTCGGCTTCGTCGCGGTCCGCCTGCTGGTCCCCGAGTCCAAGGCACCGGGTGCGGGCCCGCCTGACCTGCTCGGCGTCCTGCTGTCCACCCTCGGCATGGCGGCGGTGGTCCTCGCCATCACGGCCGTGCCCGAACACGGATGGGACGCCGGCCGGGTGCTGCTCCCGGCGGCGGGCGGGGTGCTCCTCCTCGGGAGCTTCGCGTGCTGGGAGCACCGTGTCCCGCACCCCATGCTGGACCTGCACTTCTTCCGGAACCGGCGGTTCGTCGGCGCGGTGGTGGGCGTGGTCCTGATCACCTTCGGCAGCGCCGGGGTGCTCTTCCTGCTCACCCAGCAGCTCCAGTTCGTCCGGGGCTACTCGCCCTTGGCAGCGGGCCTGCACCTGGCCCCGTTCGCGCTCACGGTGGTGGTCCTCAACTTCGCCG
Organism: Kitasatospora sp. NPDC056138; assembly: GCF_042264695.1. Classification (NCBI taxonomy): domain Bacteria; kingdom Bacillati; phylum Actinomycetota; class Actinomycetes; order Kitasatosporales; family Streptomycetaceae; genus Kitasatospora; species Kitasatospora sp. NPDC056138. The sequence continues at coordinate 113,073 of NZ_JBHJVK010000017.1, forward strand.
GGGTCTCCGCCCGGGTGCTCCGACGGCTGGGGCAGCCGCTCGCCATCGCGTTCGGCATGGGCCTGCTCGCGGGCGGGTTCGTGATCGTCGCGCTGCTCGCCTCCGGCGGCTACGGCCTGCTGCTGCCCGGCCTGGTCCTGATGGGCGCGGGCTGCGCGTTCGCCAACCCGGCCATCGTGGAGGCCGTGATGAGCGCCATCCCGCAGGACAAGGCCGGTGCCGGCGCCGGAATCGACGGCACCATGGCCGAGGTCGGCAACAGCCTCGGCGTCGCCGTCCTGGGCGCCGTCCTGAACGCCCGCTTCACCGCCCTGCTGCCCGCCGCGGCGGCCGGCGCCGCCTCGCTCCCGGCCGCCCGGGCAGCCGCCCCCACCGCCTGGGATCGGACCGCCGTCACGGACGCCTTCGCCGCCGGGATCACCACCAGTCAACTGGTCGGCGCCGCAGCCGTCCTGGCCGGCGGCTGCCTCGCCGCCCTGCTGCTCCGCCGCGCGGAGCGGCGGGAACCGGGCACCTGACGGCGGCTCCCCGCACTGCGGCGCCACCCGGGGCCGGCCACGGACGTCCGTCGTCCGGGCCGGCTCTGGACGTCCGTCGTCCGGTTCGCGTGCGTGCACAATGTCCCCACCTGGAGGCGGTAGCGGTGACAAGGCAATGTCCAGTTAAACTTCCGGTACAGGTGGTCAGGTTTCCAGGGGGAGGGCGCGCTGTGGCTGACGGCCAGTTCGACATCAAGCCGTGGGAACTCCAGGGCGAGGGGCGAGAGTTCGAGAGCATCTCGAACGACTTCGCGCGGGCTTCGATGGCTCTCTCCAGCGGCCTGGAGGCGCTCGGTGAGCCCTGGGGGGACGACCAGATCGGCGAGTACTTCGGCACCGTGTACAAGGGCGCGCGGGACGGGATCGTCGAATCCATGGACCACCTGTCCGAGCAGATCGGCAAGATCGGCGACGGCCTCCAGCAGATGGCGGACGCGGTCAGCAGCACGGACGAGCAGCTGAGCGCCGGGCTGGACCAGGTGTACTGACGGGCGCCGCCGCGCCGTCCTGGGCGCGGCATCTGATGGATCGGTATTTCGCTGGCGGGGAGCAGGGGGAGTAGCGCGTGTCGATGATGCTGCCGGGCGAGTTGGTCTGGGTGCTGGAGATGCTGGGCTACAACTGGCCCCACGCGGACGAGGACAAGCTGCAGGAAGCGGCGGCCGTCTGGCGGCAGTTCGGTGAGGAGGTCGACCGGCTGCGCGAGCGCGGGACCAGTTCCGCGCAGCGGGTGACGGGCGACAACTCCGGCAAGGAGATCGACGCCTTCGCCGAGATGTGGCGCAAGTTCGACAACGGCGGCGGGTACCTCCACGACGCCAAGGCCGCCGCGGACCTGATGGCCACCGCGCTGGAGGCCGCCGCGATCGCCACCATCGCCGGCAAGGTCGCGATCATCGCCCAGCTGATCGCGCTGGCCGTCGAGATCATCGCGGCCCAGGCGGCCGCGCCGTTCACCTTCGGCCTCTCGGAGGCCGGTGCCGTCGCGGCGACCCAGGCGACCCGGCTGATCGTCCGGAAGATCCTGGACGAGCTGCGCAAGAAGCTGGTCGAGACGCTGCTGCAGACCCTGAAGGAGCCGGTGATCCAGGCTCTGGAGGCGATGGTCAGCGAGTTCATCAAGCAGGGCGTCAAGATGAACTTCGGCGCGCAGCAGGGCTTCGACGTCGGCGCGATCGGCGGCGCCGGTGTGAAGGCGGCCAAGGACTCGATCAAGGACATGCCGAAGTCCTTCGGGGAGGGCCTGCGGGACTCGCTGGTGTCCGGTGCGGCGGGGAAGGCCAAGCACCACCTGTCGGGCGGCGGCAGCGCGGGTCACGGCGGCGGGCACCCGGGCGAGGAGAACAGCGGCAGCGACGGCGGGCACGGGGGCTCGGGCGGTACCGGGCATGGCGAGCACGGGACCGGTGGCGGTACCGGGAGTGAGCACGGGTCCGGTGGCGGTACCGGGAGTGAGCACGGGTCCGGTGGTGGCAGCGCCGGTGGGGGCACGGGGAGTGCCGGGCACGGCGGTGGCAGCGCCGGTGGTGGTAGTGCCGGGCACGGCGGTGGCAGCGCCGGTGGTGGTACCGGGGGTTCCGGGCACGCAGGTGGCAGCGGCAGCAGTGGCATTGGCGGGTCGGGGCATGCGGGGGGTGCGGGCGGGGAGTCGGGAGGCTCTGGGTCCTCGCACGGCGGCGGTTCCTCGGAGGGGCCGGCCGGTGGCGGGTCCTCGCACACCCTCTCCGCCTCGGGGCCTGCGGGCGGCGGGGGTTCCGGCGTGCACGCCGGCCCGGGCGGCAGCGGTGGCGGTGTCGGCGGCGAGCACGGTTCGAGCGTGCCGCGTCCGCGTCCCGACCAGGGGCCCGCGGCGGACCCGTTCGGTACGCGTGTTCACAACTCGCCTGCGCCTGAACACGGTTCGGAAGGCTCCGGTTCGGCCGGCGGCCATGCCGGTGGGGCACCGCAGCCGTCGCACCACGGTGACACCGGTACATCGGTGAACTCCACCCCGGGCGGCTCCCACGGGGGCCAGGGCGCGGGGCAGAGCCATGGGCAGGACGCGCCGCCGCAGCACGGTGGTGGTTCGGCTGGGCATGCGGGTGGTGGTTCGGGGTCGGAGCACGGTGGTTCGGGCGGGCATTCGTCCGGGGGTTCTTCGTCTGGTGGGCAGCATCAGGGTTCGGCGGATCACGGTGGTGGTTCGGCTGGGCATG
>NZ_JBHJVK010000017.1:115904-123964 GCF_042264695.1 Kitasatospora sp. NPDC056138
ACGGTGGTGGTTCGGCTGGGCATGTGAGTGGTGGTTCGGCTGGGCATGCGGGTGGTGGTTCGGGGTCGGAGCACGGTGGTTCGGGCGGGCATTCGTCTGAGGGTTCTTCGTCTGGTGGGCAGCATCAGGGTTCGGCGGATCACGGTGGTGGTTCGGCCGGGCACGTGAGTGGTGGTTCGGCTGGGCACGGTGGTTCGGGCGGGCATTCGTCCGAGCAATCGGGCGGCGGGTCCTCGTCACCGAGTCACAGCCGGCCTTCCCCGGATCGGACTTCGTCCGGTGACCACACCGGTGGCGCACACCACGCCGACCAGCCCGGAGCGGATCGGCCGTCCGACCACACCGCCGACCACGCTGCCGACCGTCCCAACGACCGTCCCAACGACCGTCCGGATAACCGCCCCGACGACCGCCCGAGCGATCGTCCTGCCGAGCCGCGTGGCGATCAGGGCGGCGCACCGACCACGGGTCCGGTGCACGGTTCCGGTACGCCCGGTGGTTTCACCACCGGCCCTGTGCACGCCTCCGGCGGGGCGGGCGGGTTCGCCACGGGCCCGGTCCGTCCCCACGAGGGCGGGTCTTCGCAGCCTGCGCACCGCCAGGACGGTCCGTCCGGTGCGCCGCAGCACGACGGGAAGCCCGAGGGCCCGGCGCACACCGACACCGCGTCCGTCGGCACCATGGAGCGCCCGACCGACACCACGCCGCACCCCGCTGCGGACACCCCGTCCACCCCGCCGCCCCGGCAGGACACCAACTCCGCCGCGCCGCCACCCGTCGGTGGCATGCCGCACCCGGCGGGCGGCGTCCCGACCGGCGGCGCCGCGCCGACCGGCGCTGCTCCCTCGCGTGTGCCGCATCCGGCCGACGGGGGCGCGGGCCCCGGGCGTGGCACGCAGTCGGTGAGTACGGGCCCGGTCCGTCCGTCCCGTACTCCGTCGGAGGGCGGCGGCAGTGGTATCCCGGCGCGTCCGGCCCGCGAGACGGGACCGGTGGGCTCGGGTTCGGCGCGCACGCCCCGCCCGTCGGCCGACACCCCGTCGGCGACCCCGCACCGCCCGGACACCCGTACGCCGGACTCCCGTACGCCGCAGCCGCGTACCGCCGAGCCGCGTACGCCGGACCACCGTGCGCCCGAACAGTCCACCCCGCACCACCAGGACGACCGTCCCAAGGCAGCCGGCCACGCCCCCGACAGCAAGACCCCGGACCACAAGACCCCGGACAGCAAGACCCCCGACCACACGCCGCAGGAGCACGCCCCCAAGGAGCACGCACCCGACGACCACAGGTCGCAGGAGCACGCGCCCAAGGACCACGCCCCCAAGGAGCACGCACCCGACGACCACAGGTCGCAGGAGCACGCGCCCAAGGACCACGCCGATCCGGAGCACCAGGCCCCCGGGCACGACGCTCCCACACACGACGCCCCCGGGCACGACGCTCCGGGGCACGACGCCCCCGCGCACGACCGCCCGCTGTCCGACAGCCGCCCGCACGACACCCCGGGCGGGCTGGCGCCGGTCGAACCGCACCACCAGCACGAGCTGGAGAGCCGGATCCCGCGCAACCCGGACGGCACTCCGCAGCGTCACCCGGACCCGCACGGCGACTGGCCGGGCGCGGTCAACGGTGACGGCCACCGCCAGCCGGGCCGCAACAACAACTGCCTCGACGTCGCGCTCTCCACCGCCGACACCTACAGCGGCCACCCCACCGCCGCCGCGCCCCGCAGCCACGACGGCAGCGACGCCGGCGAGCACGGCGGACGCGACCGCGCCGAGCACCAACTCGGCGCGCCCTTCCGCGACCTGGGCAACGGAAAGCAGGCGTACCACCACCTGGAGGACCAGCTCCACAAGTCGGGTCACGGTTCGCAGGCCGTCATCATCACCCAGGACGCCCACGGCCGCGCCCACGCCTGGAACGCCGTCAACCACAACGGCAAGATCACCTACCTCGACAACCAGACCGGCGCCCGCAGCGACCACCCGATCCACGACGGCAAGCACGGCGTCTGGGCCATCCCCCTCGACCCCAACCGCCACCCCCTCCCGGACTCCGGCCACCCGGCCACCGGCCACCCGGACTCCAGCCATCCGTCGAACCACCCGTCGGACCATCCCTCGGACCACTCGTCAAACAAGCCGTCGGACCACCCGACCGGCCGAACCGCCCACCCCGACGAGCAGCAGCACCGCCGCCCGGCGGACCCGGCCGGACTGAAGCGCCCTAACGAGGGCGGTGACGACCAGCAGCACAAGAAGGTGCACACGGAGTCGTCCGACGACCCCAAGCACAAGACCGAGCACGACGGCAGCGCCGACCACACCCCGGATGACAAGGGCAAGGGCAAGGCGACCGACACCGAGCACCCGCGCCACGGTGACGAGCAGGGCACGGATCACCTGGAGAAGGGGGTCCATCCGGACTCGGAGCAGAAGAGGCTGCGCGAGCAGAACCCGGTCCGCTCCGTGGAGATGGACCACGTCTACAAGCAGCTCGACCGCTGGGCTGAGGAGAACCCGCAGCACCTGGCCAAGCTGCTCCAGCGCACCGAGGGCCCCGACGGCCACACGTTCAAGAAGAGCGAGCTGGAGCACGCACTGCCCGGCTTCCGTGACATGCACCCGGGCGAGCAGGGCGCGGTGGTGGCGGCACTCGGCCGGATGAGCCACTCGTTCCACGAGCAGCACGGTGTCGGGGCGAGCCCGGAGCACCGGCAGTTCCCCTACGCGGAGTCGGACAAGGCCGGTCACGACGGCAAGGACTCGAAGGGCAACGACCTGCCCGGGGGCGCCAAGGACGAGAAGTCCCGTGGTGCGGCGGACCACGCGGAGACCAAGACCGACAAGGCGCTCACGGGGCAGAAGGGGATCCGGGACGCGATCAAGTCCGGATTCAAGACCTCGAAGGTGACCACCGCGGTCGAGAACGCGGGCCCGCACCGGCCCGACTTCACGGAGAAGAACTACGCGGTGGTTGAGGTCCGCGACACGAAGACCGGCGAGGTGCACTACGTGGTGGAGAGCTCGGTGCCGCCGTCGGCCGACCGCAAGGGCGTCACGCCGCTGCACTCGGAGCCGCACCTCGGCAACTGGGTCGCCAAGCTCAACGACGAGCACGGGAGCAGCGACAAGAGGTACGAGATGGTGAGCCTCTACACCGAGCGGGAGCCGTGCGGGAAGGGCCCCGGGCACGGCCACTGCTCGGACTACCTGTCATCGAACTACAAGGGCGTTCCCATCTACTACGCCACCGGCTACCGCAAGGGCGACATGCCCGACTACCCGGTCATGGAGCGGCCGGCCGCCGCGCCGAAGAACGCCGACGACGCGACGAAGGCGGCGGCCAAGGCGGAGATGGACAAGTACGACGCGCAGAAGAAGGCGTACGAGAAGGCGTGGCTCAAGGCCAAGAAGGGCATGGACGCCGACCTCAGGCATCACGTCGCCCAGGTGGGCGGCGCCTGGGCGAAGGCCCAGAAGAACGGTCTCGGCCACGGCGCCACGACGGCGCAGCCGCAGCAGAGTCTGAGCCTGCCCTCCAAGCTCGGCCAGCTGGACCTCAACGATAATTCGATGGATGTGGACTGATGACCCGGTGGACGAGGACGGAGAACCCGCGTGAGTCGTGACGAGGCCGCTCTGGCCGCGGCTGTCGAGGAGGCCCGAGGCTGGCTGACCGGCCCGGAACGGGCAGGACGGCTGTATGTCGGGGGGACGTCGGGGGCGGCGCAGGCTGGGAGGACCGCACTGCTGGAGGCGCTCCGGGCGGAGTTCCCCGAGGCGCTCTACCTGGACGCGGGCGGTCTGAGCGCGGAGGAGCTGGTCCTGGGGCTGGTCGAGCAGCTGGATCCGGCGCAGCGCAACGGCCTGGACAGCCTCTACGACCTCGAACGCCTCTTCCGGAGCGACAAGGAGCCCCGGATCGTCCTGGTCGCCAACACCCAGTGGGCGGGGGCCCTGAGCACCAGCGGTGAGCCCGCCCGGGTCGCCGAGGTGCTGACCGCGCTCGGGTACGCCCGGGAGCGTGCCCCGTTCAAGCTGGTCACCGAGGTGGCGTCGGTACCGCAGTCGCCGCCGGCGGGCTGCCGGGTGATCGAACTGCCGGGCGCCTCGCGGTCGGAGATCGCCGAGTCCGTGCGGCAGGGGCTCCCGCCGCGTACCGTCTCGGCCCTGCGCGCGCTGGCCCATGCCCAACTCCGCGCCGTGCCGGTCGAGGCGTGGGCGGCGCTGTGCCGCGCGGCCGAGGTCGAGGCGACCGGCGACGAGCTGCTCGGCTGGGCCGACGAGCTCCCCTGGCTGTCCGTCACCGCGGACGGGCTGATCGGTTTCCGTTCGGCCGCCGTCGCCCCGGCGCTGCGGGAACTGCCCGGAACCGCGAGCGAGTCGGTGCACCGGCGGATGACGGCCGCGCTGCTGACCGGCGCCCCGGCGGACTGGGCGAGCCGATCGCTGCCCGGCCACGCGGCGGCGGCCGGCAGCTTCGACGACCTGCTGGCCGACCCCACCGTCCTCGCCCGGATTCCGCAGGACGCGCTGCTGGAGGGCTTCGGCGTCGGCTACCCGGCCGGCATCGCCCAGGGCAGCGACGCCGCAGCCGTGCACTACCTGGCCGGCTGCGGTCCGGCGGCCGGATCGCAGGGTGAGTGGGTCGCCTGGCTGAGCCACGACGCCTTCACCCGGGGCCGGTCCGAGCGGGCGGCGCAGCTCGCCGGGGCTTCGCCCGAACCGCTGCCGTTCACCACGGCCTGGTCCCGTTGGAGGGCCTCCGGCGACTTCACCCGGCCCGAGGCCGGGCTCACCGCCGACCCCATCGGCGTCGCGGCCGTGTCCTGGGCGGGCAGCCCGGCGGTGTTCACCGAGGACGAGGACGGCAACGCGCTGGTCCGGGCCGCCGCCGACGGAGAGCTGCTGGCCGGTCCGTTGGCGGCCGAGGAGGAACCGGACGAGCTCGAACTGCTCCCCGAGGACTCCCCGGCCGCACCGCGCTGGCTGGTCGAGGCGGACGGGCAGGACGCTGAGGTCTTCGACGCCGGGGACGGACGCCGCCTCGGCGTCCTCCGGCACCCCGGTGCCGAGCAGTTCGGCGTGGTGGGCGACCTCGTGGTGGTGGCGGGCCGCCAGGGGAGCTGTGCGCTGCGGATCGAACCCGCCCACCTCCGCCAGGAGCCGGGCCGCCGGCCGATGCTGTCGGACCTCCCCTACGGCGAGGTCCTGCCGAGGCCGTACGAGGACGTGGAGCGCGAGGACACCCGTGTCCTGCTGGAGCGGGTCTTCCGTCCGGAGGCCGTCCACCGGCTGCGGCTGGCGGACGTCCCGGAGGGAGTCCGGCACGAGCCGACCCGGCGGGTGCTGACCGAGGTCGGCGTACCCGAGGTGGCGGGCCTGATCGGCCTCTGGCTGGACCCGCTGACCGCCGGGGGCCTCGGGCCGCGGCCCTGGGACTCGGTCGAGGAGGCGCAACAGCCCGACGGCAGTGGACCGTTCTACTCCCTCGGGGAGTGGATGGGCTGCCCGCTGCTGCTCGACGGCGCCCACGGCAGGGTCCTGCGGATGCTGCCCGCCGATGCCTCGGAGTGGCAGCACCCCCGTGAACCCCTGGTCGGCACCGACCTCCGTTCGTTCCTCACGATGGTCGCGCTGGAGTCCTGGTACCTGGAGGTCCGCCGCGCCTACCGCGGTCCCGACCAGGACGAGGTGCTCGCCGAACTGAGGCTCCGGCTGGCCGGGACCGACCCCGAAGCGGCGGCCGGCGACTGCTGGGAGTACGCCCTGGAACCGGACAACTGGGGCTGAGCACCGACCGGACCGGGCCCGGGACAGGGCGGACCGGCACCGCCGAGGACCCGAACACCCCGCCCGCGCCGAACACCCCGCCCACGCCGAGGACCCCGGCAGCACCCCCGGCCCCCTGACTCTGGAGACTGCGACGTGACCGACCTGACCACCTACCAGCCGCACCCGTTCATCGGCGGGCGGGCGGCCGCCCTGCGCGAGTTGGCGGGCTGGCGGGCCGGGGGAGCGGACGCACCCAAGGTGGTCCTGGTGACGGGAGACCCGGGCAGCGGACGGTCGCGTCTGCTGACCGGCTTCCTGATGCTGTGCGAGCCCTCCTACCGGGAGCAGTTCGACCTGGCGGCCCTCGATCCTTCCACCGTGCCGCCCGCGGGGCCGGCCGCGCCGATGGTCTTCGGTGCGACCGGGCTGAGCGCCGTCCAGCTCCTGTGGGCGGTGGCCGACGAACTGGGCCTCGCCGCCGAGCGCACCGAGGAGCTGTACCGGTCGCTGGCCGAGCCGAGGGAGGAGCCCGTCCCGGTGGTGGTCGCCGACGTGGACCGGGCCGGGGTGCTGCGGGCGACGGAGGAGCCGGCCAGGGTCGCCGCCGAGGTCCTGCACCCGCTGGCGCTCGCGCCGTCCATCCGGCTGCTCGCCGAGGTGCCGCGCGCGCAGGCGCAGTGGCTGATGGGCGAGCTGCCCGCCGGGCTCGCGGTGCTGGTCGACCTCGACCGGGCCCCGTGGGCGGACGAGGAGGCGCTGGCGCTGCAGTCCGAGTTCGCCACCGCCGGCCTGGGGGTCGATCCGGTCGGCCTCGCGCGTCGGGCCCGGAGCCCGCTGGTGGTCCAGCTCGCCGCGCGCTCGCTGGGAGCGGTACCGCCGGACGGTCCCGTGGCACTCCCCGGCAGCGTCGGCGATGCGCTCGACCTGCACGCCGAGCGCTGCGGGGTGAACGAGCTGACCCTTCGCCGGCTGCTGGCACCGCTCGCCCTCACCGGGCCGGGCGGCGCGCTGCCGTTCGGTCTCTGGGGCCGGCTCGCCTCGGCGGTGGCGGGGAAGGACATGGCCCCGGCACTGGCCGACGGGCAGCTGCTCCTGCTGCCCTTCATCGAACTGGTCGGCGAGGACGAGGAGTCGGCGGTCCGGATCGTCCACCCCGCGGTGGCGGAGGAGGTGCGCGAGCGTTTCGGCAGTGCCGCCCGGGAGGCGCAGCGGCGGATGGCCCAGGCGCTGCTGGCGACTCTTCCCGAAGGCGGCGCCGATCGGTGGGAGGCTGCCGCTCCGTACGTCCGCGAGCAGCTGGCCGGGCACGCGCTGGACGGCGGGGTGCTGCCCGAACTCCTCGTCGACCAGGGCTTTCTGCTGCACGCCGAGCAGGTGTCGCTGCGGGCGGCGGTGGAGCACCTGGTGGCGGCCGGTAACGAACTGCCCGCGCAGGCCCGGACCTGGCTCCGCTTGGCGCCGCTGTTCACCCGTAACGAGGCCGGTCCGCACCTGCGGGCCGCGCTGCTGGAGCACGCCCTCCGCCAGGACGGCCTGCCGGCTGCGGAGTTCGGCCCGGACCTGCCCTGGCGCACGCTCTGGGCCCGCCCGCTCCCGGGGGTCACGGCCGTCACGGCCGCACTCACCCCGGAAGGCACGACCGCTCTGGTGGCCGTCGTCCCCGGCACCGGTGAACCGACCGCCGAGGGCGCCACGGCCGGGCTGGCCGCGTTCGACGCGCTCACGGGCGAGCCGCTCCCCGCCGCCCCGGACGGGCTGACCCGCCCGAGCGCCGAACAGCGGGCCTCAACCGGCCTGGCGCTCAGCGTCGGCGGCGACTACCTGCGGGTCTGGCGCGTGGACGGCGACGGGGCAGCCGGCGAACAGGTCGCCGCGTTCCTGTCGGCGGAACACCTCGCGGGTGCGGACCTGACCCCGGACGGCGTCCTGGTGCTGGCCGACAGCCGAGGCGTCAGTGCCCTGCACCTGACGGCCGCCGCAGCGGCGACCGAACGCTGACCGCGAGGGGCCGGCGCGCTCGGACTCCCATGCCACCCCGGGCACTTGGCCGCCGCGCCGGGCGGTGGTCCCCGGTTCTGCGGTGGCAGCCCCGGGCCGGCAGTCGGGCTGTCCGGGCTGTCCGGGCCGACCGGCCCCCAGGCTGACCCGCCCCCGGGGTGGGCCACCGAATATTCTGGATCATCCATCCGGCTCTTAAGGAGAGCGACCGCGTGACGACCCGTGAGCAGGCGATCGAGGCGGCCCAGCAGTGGATCAACGGTGGGCGGCCGGAGGAGG